>JBFFMI010000051.1:0-14337 GCA_041554155.1 Anaerolineales bacterium | reverse complement strand
CGCCTCCCACAGCAGTTTATCATCGAGCCGCTTTGATGATCAACTGTACCGTATTTGTGTGCAAGTATGAATTCTCCGGTGCTATCTGAAAATCAACCGTTTTGGAAGGGCAATACGAAACCCACCAGCATCATAAGCTGGTGGGTAATGGGTGGCATTCCTTACCCTTATCGATCGGGTGAAGCGTTGAAACTTAGCGCTTCTCCGTCCTCTCTAAAAAGGGTTAGCTTGTCAGCATCCTTCTCGAAGCGTTGAATACTCCCCAGAAACTCAAGAAGATATTGTTCCTGCTCCATCAATCCTTCGGGCTCCATACAAGCCATCTCGGTCATGCCCAGATCGGAGAATCGGATCTTCTCCTGATCAAGTTGGAAAGCACCAAAAAAAAGGTTGCAGCCAGCATTACCACTCACCTGATCCGAGCTAAATGTGAGGGTGAAGTTTGTGTCTTCGATCAAGCTCGACCTTCGGTACGCATAAAGATCCCATGTTGTCCCTGTCAAATCAAATTCAGGTTGTGGGAGGCGGTCAACTGGATCACGAGGGGGTTCTGCTGGCTGTTCTTCAGCCAAACTGCAGCTCGCAACAAGGATCGCCAGGCAGGCTACAGCGGCACGCAGGTAAATATGTAGTTTCATGCTGATTCATTCCTTCGATTCGTGGTATCGCTATTAGGACGCCGATAAGCGTGTGCTGGTTCCAGCGATGGTAGCGGTTAGTCATGTTTGTAGCATGCCGTTGGATGTCCGTGCAAGCATGAGCAGCGATGCCGTTTGTGCTGACAAATGGGGAAGGATGTACAATCGGGATATCACGGGGAGATGATTACTTCAGTGAAAGGAAATCAGTGATTGCCATGGATGAACGTTTAGGTGCCTTGAAAATCCGATTGCAAGAAATCTTCGATCTAGGGGGAGCCGCCGCAGTGCTAGGTTGGGATCAAAGCACCTATATGCCAAGAGGAGGAGCGGCAGCGAGAGGACGACAGACAGCACTTATCGCTCGACTTGCACATGAGAAACAAACAGATCCCGCTCTGGGAGAACTGATTGATGAGCTGGAATCGCAGATGGCAGATATGCCCTACGATAGCGATGAAGCCGGACTACTGCGTGTAGCCAGATATGACTATGACAAAGCCAGAAAGATCCCCAGCGATTTTGTCGCCCGACTAAATGAGCATACCTCGGAATCCTATCAAGTCTGGACCGTCGCCAGACCCGAGAACGATTTC
The DNA here is from genome assembly GCA_041554155.1 of Anaerolineales bacterium. Classification (GTDB taxonomy): domain Bacteria; phylum Chloroflexota; class Anaerolineae; order Anaerolineales; family E44-bin32; genus E44-bin32. Next base: position 13,103 of record JBFFMI010000051.1, on the reverse strand, counting down.
GAAGCTGTCATGCCCTACCTTGAAAAAACCGTCGAACTCAGTCGTGAGCTGGCTAATTTTTTCCCGGGCTACGACAACATCATGGACCCGCTTATTGACTTTCCAGACCCTGGTATGAAAGTCGCTAGCGTCAGTGCTTTATTCGATGAACTGCGGGAGGCGCTAGTTCCAATGGTTGCTGCGATTGCAGAGCAAGATCCAGCTGATGATTCCTGCCTCCGACGAGATTACTCTGAAACGGATCAGGTTGCGTTTGGTGTTGACGTTATTAGAGCATTTGGATATGACTTTGGACGGGGTCGACAGGATGTGAGTCCGCATCCTTTTACGACATCATTTTCAATCGGTGATGTGCGCATTACCACGCGGGTAAAAAGGGATGATTTAAGGGAAGCATTATTCAGTACCCTTCATGAAGCAGGTCATGGCATGTATGAACAAGGGATAAGCACCCATTTCGAGGGCTTACCCCTCGCCGATGGAACATCCTCAGGGGTTCATGAGAGCCAATCCCGCTTATGGGAAAACATCGTTGGACGCAGCCAAGGGTTCTGGAGCTTCTACTTCCCGAAATTGCAGGAGGTGTTTTCCTCTCAACTTAAAGATGTGGATCTCGAAACGTTTTACAGGGCCATCAACAAAGTTGAACGCTCCCTGATCCGCACGGATGCAGATGAGTTGACCTACAATCTGCACGTCATGATCCGCTTTGACCTGGAACGCGCTTTGCTGGAGGGCGATCTGGCTGTCAAAAACCTACCCGAAGCATGGAATGCCCGCTATCGTGATGATTTGGGGCTTGAGCCGCCAGAAGACAAGGATGGTGTCTTGCAAGACGTGCATTGGTTTGCGGGTAGGGTGGGAGGCATGTTTCAGGGATATACGATCGGAAACGTGCTTGGCGCACTGTTCTATCAAGCTGCACTTGATTCCCATCCCTCGATAACAAAAGATATTTCCACTGGCAAATTTGACCGGCTACATAGCTGGATGCGTGAGCACATTTATCAACACGGTAAAAAATTCACAGCCGATGAATTGGTGATGCGCACGACTGGTGGTGTCCTGACAGTCGAGCCCTATCTCGCTTACCTCAGGACGAAATTCGGAGAGCTATACGCCCTTTAGTCGCAAGCGGGCGGTAGCGCCGCTCAGAATATGAAGGTTATGTACTCGTGTTGCAGACCCTGCGGATCGCGAAGGGGAGAGGCATATGCAGAATACGAACCGATCAGCACTCTATTGGGCTCCAAGAATGCTGGGCATTGCGGCAGCGATTTTTCTGGCGACATTTGCCTTCGATGTGTTCGGGGAAGGCCTTGCCTTTGGTGATTTAGTGGTCGCCTTTGTGATCCACCTCATCCCCAGCATCAGCATCTTGGCCGTCCTGGCTGTAGCCTGGCGTTGGGAGCGAGTCGGCGGCATGCTCTTTATCGTTCTCGGTTTTTTCTATGTTGCGATGTTCTGGGATCCAGGACGATGGATGGCCTACTTGATCATTGCCGGGCCGCTTTTCGTGACCGGTGGACTATTCATGCTAAACCATTGGATCATGCGGACTGAAGGAGCTGAATAAGAACGGCTTCTGGTATATGGTTATCAGGAGGGCTGGATGGACGTAGAAATGATCTCTCGCTCTGCGTTCTGGGTTGTTGGCTTGCACTACCGTGGCGCAAATGAGAATGAAGAGTTACCGGCTTTATGGAGAGAGTTCTGGCCGCGGCATGCAGAGATCAAGCAAAGGCGGATTCCATCACATGCCTATGGGGTTGTAGATAACTACGATGCGAACACCCGCTGCATGGACTACTGGGCCGGAATAGAAGTTGAGCAGGAATGCAGGGTCCCAAAAGGGATGGCCAAGATTTGCCTGCCGGCGCAGACATATGCAGTATTTCAATGTACTTTGCCTACACTCAAGGAGACAATTGGGTGGATTTATGGTGAATGGCTCCCGGCGTCACCCTACGCGCGTGCTGCTGGCCCTGAATTCGAACTGTATGATGAGCGTTTTGATGTCGATCTGGAGCGATATGAGATGTCGCAATGGATCCCGGTGATAAGAGAAGCGAGATAGAAGCCAGGAGATAGGTATGGAGATCTATGAAGTGAACGATGCGCCTACAGCGATTGGACCCTATTGCCACGCAACCCAGGTGGGCAACCTCGTGTTCTGTTCAGGGCAGACGCCGCTGGACCCAGATACGATGACGATAAAAGGAGCGAACGCCGGGGAGCAAACGGTGCGTGCTTTAACCAATCTGGAACTCGTGCTAAGTGGGCTGGGTTTAAAGCTCGACTCGGTTGCCAAGACGACCGTTTTCCTGACCGATATGTCTCATTTTCAAGAGATGAACGAGGCCTATGCTCGCTGTTTTGGCGGCCATACGCCGGCAAGAACGACCGTCGCTGTTAATGCGCTGCCCATGAACGCGCTGGTGGAGATTGAGTGCATTGCCGAGAGAGTGTAGGCAATGGCAGCTAGCGGGCAACTCGTAGTCTTAGCACCAACACCGATCCAATCCATCACGAAGGAGTGAACGATGAAAGCTCGCGAGATACGCGTCAGAGCTGCAGCGGACCTTGAACTATTCGGGCATGTTTGGGAATCTGAGCAGCCAGCAAGGGCTTTGGTCCTGATCACCCATGGCCACGGAGAGCATAGTGGTCGCTATGCCAATGTCGGCCAGGCACTTTCTGAACGTGGTTTTTCAGTAGTGGGGCTGGACTTACGCGGGCATGGAAGGTCGGGCGGTGGTCGTGGCTTGCTGATGGATTGGGATGAATTTCGTGACGATATGCGGAAATTTATCGAGGCAGTCACAGGTGAACTGCCCGGTATCCCAACCTTTCTCTATGGACACAGCGTCGGTGGGACACTCAGTCTGGATTATGCCATGCGCAGCCCATCGCAATTTGCGGGGGTGATTGCGTCGGCCCCTGCACTAGGCCAACCAAACATACCTGCGATCCTATTCCAGATCAGCCGTCTACTATCCCGGATCTACCCCACCTTTACAATGGCTACACAGCTTGAAGTCAAAGCGTTATCGAGGGATCCAGAGGTGGTGCAGGCTTATCAAGAGGATCCACTCGTTCATAGCAGGGGTTCTGCCAGGATGGGCACCGAATTGTTAAAAACAGCCGAGTGGATACAGGCCCATGCTGAGGAATGGACCCTGCCGTTGCTACTTATCCATGGATTGAAAGACCGACTCGTGAATCCGGAAGATAGCCGGCGTTTCTTCGAAAATGTGGTTGTGCAGGACAAAGCCTTCCTCGAATTGCCAGAAGGTTTTCATGAGCCGCATAACGATTTCGATCAGGCGTTTGTGCTCACGAAAGTGGGGGATTGGATAGAGGCACACATTCAGGATTGATTTCAAGGTTGGGGTAGATAGGTGAGTTGTGCGGGAGCCCTTGATACTTATCCGATGGATTGCGTTTGCGATTTCCTGGTTATCAAATAAGCGATAAGTAGAGCGGCAAGGCCAATGCTATCAAATAGGATGAATCGCAGACCGGTTGCACTTAAGTTGGCATGGACCGCCGGCAGGGTCACCCACATGTATGATTCGCCAATCAATCCGATCGCTTGTTGTATGAGCATGACACTGAAGAGCATCCGGTAGCGGTATGGGTAGAGGATCACCGGAGGGAAAGTTGCATTCCACATCAAGAAGAGGATCCCTAAACTGCGAATCGCTACCTGCCCAGGAAGACCTGCAAGCTCAAATCCGTGCATGAAGCGTTCGGGATGAAGGATGAAGGGAACGGCTGCCGTCAGGTTCGCTATGAAGACCCCTGAAATCAGGATGCGTGCACCCCAGACTAGGCCAGGGTTCTTGTCATTCACACGGGTGTTCATGGAGCTGATGATAACCGATTTGGAGTCAAGCAAGAGAGGATACGATTCAAGTCATGCACGTCCTACTCCTTTGATGGCAGGGAGGCGCTCAGAATTCAAGTGAGCCGAGATTGTGAGTTTTTGCTTCTGATCAATCTTTGGTTAAGTGGGTAATTCAGCCATGATGATTGAGTATTGGAGGGCGTAAAAATGGAAATGGATGATTTGCAGGTGGCGCTATTACTTGAGACTTTGAAGGAGCTGGTGGGCGCGGTTAATGAGCAGCGCCAGGTCCTGGTGAACATCCGGGTTGAGCTCGATCGCATCGCGAATGAACTTGAAAATGTGACCGAAGGGCGCTCCCGGATCCATATTCAAACCGAGTAACACGATCCATCCATTGTTACGGTGTTGGCCTGGCGGAAGTGAGTTTGGGCAGCCAGGTGAGACAGATGTCTATGGTTTGGATCAGGGCTACCTTCGCTTATGATCCTCCTAGAAGTTGATCAATCACGAGGCGCATGTTCTCTCGATATTGTGCAATGGCTTTGCGCCCATCGGGGGTTAGTTTATACAGCGTTCGTGGAATGCGATCGACAAATTCCTTGTTTACTTCTACATACCCCGCTGCTTCGAGCTTGCTGACATGCGTGGATAAATTACCACGCGTAAGCCCCGTCTGGTTCAGCAGGAAAGTAAAATCTGCGCTCTCCACCGCAGCCAGGAAAGCCAGGATCATCAGCCGGGCAGGGGCATGGATTGCAGAATCGAGCTGTTCGATCGCGCGAACGTCTGGTTGGGAGGATGAGTCAGCTGGCATTTCCGGGCTCCACGGGCAGCAGTGGATACCTGCGCATGAACCTGATCAAGAGGGCAAATCCCACGAGTGTGATCAGGCAACCAAGTGCAACGAGCGTTATCCCGCCCGGCCAACCTAACTGTATTGCAATCCAGAGGGTGGCGAGCATGAAAACCCCATATCCAATAAGACGCTTGATCCCGAATAACAGCCCGAAGAGGATCATGGAGAGCGCGCCGATACCGCTCATGACGAACTCGTGAAACTTTCGCATGAAGATCTGCACTGTCGGGGGAATTTGATCCGGGCGTGAAAAGAACAGCAAGCCTCCAACTGCCATTATGAGCAGTATCATCAAGCCGATGACGATGGATACTTGAGCTTTTCGTTGTGTTTCGCTGAAGCGTACAAATCCAAAGCGGGGAATCGTGATCGTTCGCTTCAACCCGTAATAGATTGTAAAACCCAACCAGGATAAGCTTGAAAAAATGATGTTGCCTGAAATTCGCCACAAGCCAAAGCCGATGATGGTTGCGCCAATCAGCATATCAAGGATACCGTCGTGATGATAGGCAAGGTAAGCCTTACGCCTAAGTCCATCGAGCGGGAGTTCTTTATTCATGGTGGCCTCCACATGAGACTGTCTAATAATTAGATAAGTTTGAAAATCAAACTAATTTGTAATAACAATAGCATATATTATGCTATTGTCAAGCACAACTTTACATATGCTGGCTAGCATTGACTGATTTTCGATGGATCGATGGCATTGCCGCACTCCGGTCGAAGGAAATCGTCTTGGCGATCGCGATCGAAAATGAAAGCACAAGGTAGGGACGATGAATGCACCCGAGTTCTTTGGTTTCGTATTGCTCTCCCTTGCTCTACTCTGGTTTACATTGCGCCGCCCCCACGCCCATCGCGGCTACCGCTTCGTCGCATTTGAAGCTATCCTGGCCTTGGTTTTCTTACAGGCTGATCGTTGGTTCATCGATCCGTGGCGGCCCGTGCAGTTGCTCTCCTGGATCGAATTGGCGGTTTCGCTTGGCCTGGCCTTACATGGTTTTTACCTTCTGCGGACACAAGGCGCACCCAACCAGGATATCGAGAACACGACGCTGCTGGTGACCACGGGCGCCTACCGCTACATCCGGCACCCGCTATATGCTTCCCTGTTGCTCTTTGGCATCGGAGCCGCACTTAAACAGCTCTCCCCCCTGGTCGCAGCGCTTGTACTCATTTTGACCCTGGCTGTATACGCAACCGCGAAGGTCGAAGAACGTTCCAATCTTGAACGGTTCGGTGACACATACCGTGATTACATGAGTCATACCCGCATGTTTATCCCATACCTTCTCTAATTCCGGTAAACCGATACAGCCCTATGGGGTATGATGGTTCTCGCTAAGGCCTGAACTCGCTTCGAATTGCACAGGACCACAGTGTTCTTGCCGCACTTCAATCGCGGGCCTACAATGCAGCCGATTCGAATCTATAAGTGGTAAGGTTCATGCGAGCTCGCTGGATGATCACAATGGCATTGACCGTGCTTTGGCTTCCTGCCTGCCAGATCACCGATCGTTTAGCAGCGCGCTTGGCGAGTCCTACACCCTCACCCACGATCACTGCGAGTCCAACGCCGTCTGAGACATCGACGGCGACCGCAACCGCCACAGAGACGGCAACGATCACGAAGACACCCACAGCCTCTCAGACGCCAACAACCACACGAACGCCCACCCAAACGCTCACGCCTACAATCACCCCAACTCCATCACGCACCCCAACGATCACACCAACCCCCACCATCACCGGCAGGGTGAAAGTCCAGGCCAACTGCCGCTATGGTCCTGGATCAGCTTATTTGTACGAATGGGGTTTGTATCCGACCAATCGACTGACAGCCCTGGGCCGCAATCAGGATGCAACCTGGATTTACGTTGATCCATGGACCTACATGGATAAATGCTGGGTGAAAGCAGACCTGGTCGATTTCTCCGGCGATGTGCACGACCTACCTCAGATCCGCACGCTACTCCCCTACACAGAGTTCTACTACCCCGTACGCAACGTGCGTGCGAACCGTATCGGGGAAGGTGATGAGGTGATGGTCAATTGGGATCTAATCCCGATGAGTCTGGATGATAATCGTGGTTATCTCATCGAAGCCTGGATCTGCATCGATGGTCAGATTCGATTCACACCGGTGCAATACTGGACTCCCCCTGCGATCATTCGAGATGAGACAGGCTGCATGGAACCCTCAGCTGCGCGCATTTACACAGCTGAAAAACATGGCTACACGGAGTGGGTCGGGATCGCCTGGCCACCTCATCCGGATGCAACGGCAGCACCCTAAAGGGCTCATTTCTTCAATACAATTCGCCTAATTCTTACCGGACAACCCCGGGATCCCCTGCGGTCGCATCAGTATGGAAGATGCGTAAAGTCACATATCGTGCAGGTGATTTCTGGAAGTTGTTCCTGCGCTGCTTCGGTCATACAATGGGTGGGTATGAGCGCGCAGATTGCATCATCGCGACCCAGCCACATGCAGCGTGTGAAGTGACCAACTTTCTTCAACCTTCATGCAAAACCTGGCAATCTCTATCCATTGTTCAACGCGTCCAGCACAAGCTGGTGGGTTTTGCGTGTGGTCTCCACCATTTGCGAATCGGGGGGATGAAAACGCCGCGCACGTCAAGAAGAAGTTGAGCTAGGGCTACCATCAAGGAGAGCGTAGATGAGCGAAAGAGTGGCTGTGATTGGCGTCGGCTGGTCAGGGTACCGCCCGGTCACGCCGGAAATCTCCTACAAGGAGATGATGTACGAAGCAGCCGTGAAAGCCTACGATGATGCTGGAGTGGATCCACGCAAAGATGTCGATAGCTTCATCACGGTTGCAGAAGATTTCATTGAGGGCACGAGCATTTTCGACGAGTATGTGCCCGATCAGCTTGGGGCAGTGCTAAAACCGGTTCACACAATTGGGGGTGATGGGCTTCATGGAATCGCCACTGCGTTGATGTTGATTAGAACTGGACAGGCGAAGGTCGTGGTGGTCGAGGGACATTCAAAAGCTTCCAATGTACTCACCTTATCGCACATCGTGGCCTATGCCCAGGATCCGATTTTAAACCGCCCACTGAATCTTGAGACCGATTTCGTGGCCGGCCTGGAGATGAATCGCTATCTCTACGAGACCGGCACAACGCTTGAGCAGTGTGCGATGGTGGTGATGAAGAATCGCCGCAATGCTTTACGCAACCCGCTTGCTTCATTTGGGGCGGACTTGACGCTTGAAGAGGCGATGGGTGGTGATCCGATTGCCTGGCCGCTGCTCGATAGGCACACGGCCCGGCATGCCGATGGCGCCGTCGTGATGGTTCTCGCAGCGGAGGAAATTGCAGAGGCACTGAGTCCTTGCCCGGTATGGGTAACCGGAGCGGGGTGGTGCAATGGTGCGGCCTCACTGGAAAGTCGTGAGTGGGGCTTCATCCCCTACGTTCGCTCGGCAGCCGAAATGGCGTTCAACCAGGCGGGTATCGGTCAGGCGAAGTATGACCTAGATTTCGTTGAAATCGACGATACCTATGCCTACAAGGAGCTCCAAACGCTAGAGGCATTGGGCATTTGCGAGCCCGGAAAAGCCGGCATGCTGACAGAGGAGGGGGGGACGGCTGTCTATGGCGAGCTGCCAGTGAACCCGTCTGGAGGTAGCCAGGGCATGGGTGATTTGCTTGATGCGAATGGAATGGCCCGAGCCCTTGAAGTGGTGCTTCAGCTGCGCGGCGAAGCCGGGATGCGCCAGTTAGAAGATGTCGAAATCGGTCTGGCGCAATCCTGGCGTGGTGTTCCCACCACAAGCGCTGCCGTAGCAATCTTTCAGGTATAGGAGAGCGGACAATGGGAATGCGAAAAGTAGCTGTTGTAGGCGCTGGGATGACCCGCTTTGTCCGCCGAGCGCAAGAGACACCAAAGGAACTGGCCTGGCAAGCGGCCAGGATGGCGCTCGAATCTTGTGAGATGACCCTGGATGATGTCGGTGCCGTATGTATGGGTACGGCACCTGATTCCTTCGATGGTGTCCACATGAAGGCCGAGTACCTCAGCGATGGAGCGGGAGCCTGGGGTAAGCCCTATATGCGCTCCTACGTCGGTGGCGGAACGGGAGTCTTTGCGCCCATCCAGGGCTGGTACCACGTGGCTTCGGGGATGTTTGATGTGGCGCTGGTTGTCTGTGAAGAGAAGATGTCGAGTTTCTACCCTCACGCCCAGGGCGCATTTCTGACGATCTTTGATCACACAACCGAGAGGCCGTTAAAGCCGAACTTGCTGTGGATTTTTGCACTCGAGATGAACCGCTATATGCAGACCTATGGATTGTCGAAAGAGGACATCGCCCGGGTCGCCGTAAAAAATAAGCGTAACGCGGCCGATCATCCATGTGCATTACTGGGTGATGCGAATATCACCGTGGAGGATGTACTTAACTCAGAACTCCTGGCCTGGCCGGTAAATCGGCTTGATGTGAGTCCTGTGAGCGATGGGGCGGTGGCATTAGTGCTTGCAGCCGAACACGTGGCCAAGCGGGTAACCGACAAGCCGGTGTGGTTCCAGGGCGTGGGTTGGAACTTGGACACCGCCTACTGGGCCAATCGCGACCTGGCGTACCCACGCTATGTGGAGTATGCAGCCCGGATGGCTTATGAAATGGCTGGAATCAAGGAGCCGCGTAAAGAAATTCACATCGTGGAACCCTACGATCCTTTTGATTACAAAGAATGTCACCACCTAGAGGGGCTGCTCCTTGCTGATCGGGGTCAGGCACCACAGCTCGTGGCGGATGGTGTTACTTTGCGGGATGGGAACATGCCTGTTTGTCCGTCGGGCGGTTTGCTTGGTGTGGGTAATCCCATCGCTGCGGCAGGGTTGATGAAAGTGGCGGAACTATTCTGGCAGTTACGGGGGGAAGCTGGGGCGAGGCAAGTGCCGGGGCAACCCAAGCGCGGCCTGGCACAGGCCTGGGGTGATCTGATGCAAGTAGGCACGGTCGTCATCCTGGGAACCAATCCCTGAGAGGAGAGCGGATAATGACTTCAAAAATCAAGGATTTCCCTGGTACGCCCCTGACCGAGAAAGATTTTGAGCAGGGACGCGTCCTGTACCGCCATGACAAGATCGAGGCCTGGTATGCCTGGGATACTGGCACCGCCATCCGCACGTATTTGGCCGCCTTACAGGAAGGAATTTTGCTCGGGAGTTATTGTGCCACCTGTCGCAAGACCGTCATCCCGCCTCGTACGGTGTGCGAATGGTGCTTTCGCCCGATGGATGAGTATGTGCCACTTCAGGATAGCGGCACGGTGAACACATATTCACTCTGCTATGTGACCTGGGATGTCAAGCGGATCGAAGAGCCCGAGATACCGGCTGTGATCGATATCGACGGCGCTTCGCCGCTTTGCGGGATCATGCATAAGCTGGGCGAGGTCGCTCCTGAAGATGTAAAGATTGGGATGCGAGTCCAGGCTGTGTGGAAACCGGAGGATGAGCGCGAAGGTGCGATCACCGACATCCTCTATTTCAAACCGGTCAAGGAGGATAGGTCATGAGCATTCTAGGACACGATCCGGCCGGTCCTGCCGCCTGGCTTGGCGATCTACCTGTGACCAGCCGTTACACGTTCGGTCTCGCTGGTGAACGTTTCTTCCGGGCAATAAAAGACGAGGGCGTGATCATGGGCACGAATTGCCCGGCCTGTGTTCTGACCTACGTTCCTGCCCGCATTTTCTGTGAACGATGTCTCGCTTCACTTGAAACATGGCAGGATGTAGGAACCATTGGAGAAGTGTACACATTCACGATCCTGTTCGTCGATAAGGATGGACTACCCCTTGATGAACCCGAGATCATCGCGTTCATTCAAATCGGCGATGGTGGGCTGGTTCACCGTTTAGGAGATATCGAAGCTGAAGATGTTGAGTTTGGGCTGGCTGTAGAAGCAGTGTTCAAACCAAAGAAGAGCCGTGAAGGTGCTATAACGGACATAACCCATTTCCGGCCGATAAAAGCCTGAGCTTCGAGCTTCCAGGAAAAAACACCGGGGTAACATCCCCGGTGTTTTTTTATCGACTCTTCAATCAACGCTCATGGCATACTCGGCTGCCGCTTTACCGGCAACCCAACCGGTGGAGAAGGCGGCTTGAAGATTGTATCCGCCGGTGTCAGCATCCAGGTCCAACACCTCTCCAGCGAAATACAGACCCTCGATCAGCTTTGAGCGCATACTGCGAGGATCGACCTCACTTAATTTCACGCCTCCGGCAGTGATAATTGCCTGACGGAGAGACCGGTGCCCCACAACATCGAAGCGTAGATCCTTAAGCCAGCTCCTCAAACGCTGACGCTCTTCAGCAGTGATTTGATGTGCTTGCCGGTCAGCGGCGATGCCGGTATGGATTACGCAGGTGGTGATCATCTTCTGCGGGAGCAGATCCTTCAGGAGTGTTCGAAATTGCTTTTTCCCAGAAGAATCAAAATCGCGTAGCAGCCGAAGATCGAGTTGTTTTTCGTCGAGTGCTGGTTTGAGATCGATGCTGACCTGCACCTTAGCCTCTGCCCGCAGGGCATCGACGGCCTCCCTGCTCAGGGCGAGGATCATGGGACCGGAGAGGCCAAAGTGCGTGAATAGCATTTCCCCAAGTGCAGAGCGGGTCTCTCTGCCATCGACGTACAACTTGACCAATACATTGCGAAGGCTGAGGCCTTGCAGAGCTCTGGCGGTCTCTCCTTGCGTGATTAAAGGGACGAGTGCAGGTCGGATGGGAATGATCGTATGACCGACTGCCTCAGCTAGCTGATATCCATCGCCGGTTGAACCGGTACCGGGATAGGATGCCCCACCCGTAGCGATGATCACAGCCTTGCTGTGAATGGATTCCCAATCCGTTTTAGGGCTATCCCCCTGATCCAGGGATGACTGTGCCGTTTGCACACCTTCGAGTGAATTGCTGCCACAGGCTAACGCTTTTACGCGGGTCGACGTGAAACATGTCACGCCGGTTCCTGCGGTCCACTTTTCCAGCGCCCGTACGATTTCAAGTGCATCCTCAGAAACCGGGAAGACTCGGCCTCCTCGTTCCACCTTGGTTTCAACCCCTATCTCATGGAGAAAGACAAGCAAATCGTGGGAGAAGAATCTGGAGAAAGACGATCGCAGGAAACGACCCTTGCGACCAAAGTGTTCGACGAACGCATCAAGCGATGCGCTGTTGGTGATATTGCAGCGTCCCTTACCGGTTAGCTGGAGTTTTCGGCCGGGGCGATCCATTTTTTCAAGCAATAAGGTCCGGGCACCAGCTATCGCTGCCTGCCCGGCCGCCATCATCCCGGCGGGACCCCCGCCAACCACCACTACATCGTATCGTTCGCTCGTCATCCTGTAGGCTGCTTTCTAGTAGAGCACGATTGCATTATATTGCACCCATGCATTCCTGCAGATTCGCATTCTTGTTCTCCGGATACACATCAGTCATAATTGCTGCGGTTCGATTTCATCAGCCGGATTGCGTATTTTTCCTGTGAGGGGTGGATGACTCCGTGGATCAAGGAGCTAGGTTCCTCCGCTATTCCCTGCTTGCCTCAGTCCTCTTTATCGCATTACTGAATCCGGCTTGCAGCCCGGGGGTCAGCGAAGAAGAAAGGGACGCAGTTTATAACCTGATTGAGTGGAACCTGTACTACGCCAATACTGAAGACCTGAATGGCTACATGTGGACATTGCATCCCGAGTCACCGGTCTACGCTGAGACTGAATCCCAAATGGCCATGCTGTTTCAAGCGGTCGATCTGAACCATAGCATTGAGCAGTGGGAAATCCTCTCGATCAACTCACAATCTGCTCGCGTGCGTGTCGTTCAAACCACTCGAAAGGTAGCGGGAGCGGACCCATTCCGTGATAATCGCCTTGAGGCGATACACACTCTTCGGAAGGACTCCGAGGGGCAGTGGAAACTGTATACAACGGAAGCGAACCAGAGCAGCCTGGAATATCTTGATGAGTGATTTGCTGGCCCACACATTACTCCGAAGTAATGCAGATGGCTAATCCGCGCGAGCTGCCCGATTCAGACGCTATGCTGAATAAATTGACCGCCATCTTGCGGGGTAAATTCGGGCCGGCGCTGGATCATTTTCTTATCCCGCCGCCAGTTTTTACCTCGATGGAAGGCGAGTTTCTTGCCTTCGATCAAACAGAAGGTTGGCTCAGAGCACGGTTCCCGATCAAGCAGGAGTACCTGAACCCCTATAAAGTGATGCAGGGTGGGATGATAGCTGCGGCCATTGATAACACGCTCGGGCCGCTCAGCATCCTGATAGCCCCACCCAATCTCACGCGAACGTTGGAGATAAAATACTCCGCCCCGATTCCTCTCGATCTGGGTAGCATCATCG
>JBFFMI010000050.1:0-14481 GCA_041554155.1 Anaerolineales bacterium | reverse complement strand
CCGAATTGATCAGCTTCCTACAAGAAAACCCAGCCGGACGGGCTCTTGATCTAGGTTGTGGGACGGGTACCAACGCTATCACCATCAATAATTTCGGCTGGGATGTGATCGGCGTCGATTCCTCCTATTTCGCCATAAAACGGGCGATTGAAAAAACCATGTGTCAAGCGCGTGAAGTAGATTTTCGCCGGCTCGATGTCAGCCGCTTGAAAGGCATCGATGGAACTTTCAAACTCATCCTGGATATCGGATGTTTTCATTCCTTATCTCCAACATCACGGGCCGGCTACCTCCAGCGCCTAGCAGAGCTCATCGATCCCACCGGCACATATCTACTCTACACCTGGTTGGCGGATGACGGTGAACCTGGCGCATCGACACCAAGCCACGAAGATCTCATGACCCTCTTCTCACCCATTTTTAGCTCAATCCGCACTGAAGTAGGAACCGAGCAGGAGCGAACGTCTGCCTGGTACTGGATGCAACCAAAATCCTCATGACCAGGGTGTTAGTGCTCTTTCTTGACGGGGTCGGTCTTGGTGCGAACGATGCCCGGATCAACCCCTTCGTCAAGGCTACACTTCCAATCTTAAACGGCTTGATCGGTGATCAGCCCCTCACGCTTGAAGCGGCACCCTATACGGGAGAGATTGCCAGCCTGGTTGCACTTGACGCCAAATTGGGCGTAGATGGCACGCCACAATCAGCTTCCGGCCAAGCGGTATTACTCACCGGCCGAAACATCCCGCAAGAGATCGGCGGGCACTATGGGCCAAAGCCGAACCCAGAGATCGCCGACATCATCAATGCAAATAACCTCTTCATGGAAGTTCTCGCTAAGGGAGGCAAGACGGGTTTGCTCAATGCATACCCTCCCGGCTACTTCCAAGGGATCGAATCAGGAAGAAGGCTCTACTCCGCGATCCCACTTGCGCTCACAGCAGCCGGACTCGCCTTAAATACAAGTGATGATTTGCAGCGTGGGGAGGCTATTTCGGTCGACTTCACCAACGAGATATGGTCGGCGCAACCGGGTTTTCCACCTGCGCCAATTTACTCCCACCACGAAGCCGGCATCCAGCTGGCTTCGCTATCTCGAGCCTATGATCTGGCCTGGTTCGATTTCTGGCCGAGTGATTACGCCGGTCATCGACGCGATATGGATGATGCGGTTGCACTGCTCGAGTCCTTCGATCAAGTTTTAGGCGCGTTAATAGATGCGTGGGATGTCGATACCGATCTGATCATGCTCACCTCGGATCATGGCAATCTTGAAGACTTGAGTCAGCGCACCCATACCAGCAATCCTGTCCCCTGCATCCTCATTGGCCCAAGCCAGCTTCGTCACAAATTGGCTGGACAACTCTCCACGCTAACAGATATCGCACCCGCTATCCGAGACGTTCTTAAGCTCGCTTAAGGGTGTAACGGATTGAGAATAACAACGGGCGAACCCCTTTTGCTATACTTCAACTACACGAATCTACGCATCCGCAAGGTTTTTGGGTGGAATCTTTACTGAGCAAGCGAGAACAAGAACAATTATTAGATCTTGCCTTCCAGGCTGTAGAGACAGCTGCTGCAGGATCCGAAGCACCAAGTGTTGACACAACGACACTTCCCACTCGGTTGGGGCAGCCTGCAGCTACGTTTGTCACACTGAGCCTTGCGGGTGCTTTGCGCGGGTGCATCGGAACAACAGAAATTCGGCATCCACTCGCTGAGGATGTCGTATTGCGTGCCCGAGCCGCCGCGACTCGTGATCCCCGTTTTCCCGCCGTCTCCCCCGAGGAAGTCCCCAATCTCGAGATTGAGATCTCTATATTGACGACACCACAACCACTGCAATTCGCAGACCCTGGCCAACTTCTCCTACTCCTTAAAGCCGAGAAGGCTGGGGTCGTTTTGAAACTGGGGCAGAAAAAGGCAACCTTCCTGCCCCAGGTGTGGGATCGAGTCAGCGATGTGGAAACGTTTCTTGAATTACTCTGTCAGAAAGCGTCCTTGCAGCGTAATGCCTGGCGCACGGAAAATGTGCAGATCGAGACGTATCGGGTCGAGAGTTTTCACCGCAAACCAACCGTCACTGATGAGGAAATTGGTCAGTGACAGGTGGTCACAAAACTGAAGCTATAAGAGAGGGAGCTAGCAGGAAGGGATGCCTTCGACCATACTTGCCCTCCACCCGGACCCATTGAAACAAGGCACCAGTATCGACAGGGAGAGATACGACCTGATTCGAGCGGCAATCTTGAAAGTCTTGTCGAAAGATGATGTGGTCCGCTTTAAGGATTTGCCGGCAGCGGTGGAATCAAGCCTGGATAGCCCCTTTAATGGGTCGATCTCCTGGTATGTCACCACAGTTAAATTAGACCTGGAGGCAAGACACCTGATCGAACGTATTCCAAACACACGTCCCCAGCAATTGCGGTTGGTACAAACATAGCCACGGCGGTCGCTGGGCAGATAATCCGCGCGCTTCACTAGGCTAGATATCCGGTCTATGCTTCGGTTGTAGGAAGACTGTCCGTGGATCGCTCGAGTTGCTCGACAAATCGCCCTTCGCCTCCATCAACGGTGACCTCTTGTCCATCTGGAAAGCGAATTTGCACCGACGTTGGCTCACAATCCAACGATAGGCCTTGCCATTCCACCTTGACCGGCCAGGGAAACGGATTACCTGGCATAACCCACAATTTGGTAGGGCTGATAAGACGAATCCCCAGGATCGCCAGGAACATGTCAATGGGCAGGATCCCTTCCAAACCA
The DNA here is from genome assembly GCA_041554155.1 of Anaerolineales bacterium. Taxonomy (GTDB): domain Bacteria; phylum Chloroflexota; class Anaerolineae; order Anaerolineales; family E44-bin32; genus E44-bin32. The sequence goes on along the minus strand of JBFFMI010000050.1, from coordinate 11,712 downwards.
CCTCTGACCCCCAATCCGCGCGTCTCATCAGCATGATAGCGCGAGAAGAAGTGTTTCTCTGCCTTCAGGAGGTCAATGACTGGCTGCGACAACTTTTCAAAGAGCTGCGCCGCTTCCACCCGATAACCTTGCTCAATCAAACCTGAACCGATCAGGCTATTCCACAGCATTCGCAGCGCAACCCCTCCCTGATCGTCCTGTGCTTCGAATAACGTATCAGACGCCGGGATCGAGCTTAATCCATTCGCACGCCAGTACGCCGACGAATTCAGGAGGCTATTTCTGATCAGGGCCTGGGAAGACGTGTCATCGAGCAACCCCGCCCATAAAGGAAGCGCTTGTGATATATCCTGACGCGTAAGATCCGGGACGCGAATTTCCAACGTCATCTTCTGATCGATACCCGTTATTTTAATGTCATGCACAGCCTGGTTCAGCTTCGCTGTGGTGTGCGTACTCCATTGCCAGAACGATTGGAACCGTCTGAACGTCAGACTCTCCGTCCGCTTTCTCTTGCGCAGCCCCTGGCTCTCAATCTCTACTTTAATCTTCTTGGCGAGTTGTGGATCACCTTTTAATCGCAGCACCAACCGAGCAGCAGGTTCGAGCATGCGGTCCAATTGTGTGCTGGATTCGCCACGCCGCTTGACGAGTTGGAGACCGTCATGAGAGACATGTGAATCTCGGTCAACATGCAGATAAGTGGACTTTTTCTCAGACCAGCTCGATTCAACGCGCTCCATCAAAACCGACATATGATCGCGGATTACTGCGGTGAGGCCCTCACGATTGAGCTCCGAGGCAATCGAAATTAACGAGCGGCCCTCTCGATAGAGATAAGATGCTAGATCTACCGCTTCTGCATGGGTGATATCAAAGCCTTCCGCCCACGAGTCAAACCGATTAAACAGAGGTCTATCTTCAAAACCAGTTTGAATAGCATGATCCCACTCTGGGAATCCATCGCCATCACGATCATGCGCGTCGGTAAACCAGGATTCGTAAAAGCTGAATAATCCCGGAAAGATCTCCTCGAGGAAGGCTTGGTCCTCGGTCCACAGGAAGATCTCCCAGGCCAGCGTAGCTATGAGCGGGATGGCTTGATAGCCTGCCCTTTGTCCCCCCAGGCCAGGTGCCCAGTCGAGTTCTCCTGCGGGGTTCTGGGTGCGCAGGATATTGCGCAGTAAGTCTTTGACAAATTCAGGAACAATGGGAAGCGCCTGTTTAGCGAGGTAGTAGGTTGTTGCGGTATCCACCCCTCCCCAGGCGCCGCTGTGATCCTTGCCATCGCTGGACAGGGCATAGCCATCATCGATCCCTCGACGTGCGATAAGACCCGGTCTGGAATTGTGTGGTGTGGGTCCGATAAAACTACGCAGCAGCTCCTTCTGTGACATCCACAATGCGCAGTTGAGATCAGCATCCCCCGTCTCAATATGTAACATGCGAGCATTCCCCATCTCGAGCCTGGCCATTGTGGGATCCCAGGGAATCTGGATCAATTCCCTGGCCCTCTCAAAGGACGCTCGCTCTTCTAACAAACCAACATGCGCCCAAACCCAGGTCTTTGTACCCAAAGGTGCAAGCGTCGCCGCAACCTGGAGTGAAGGATAGGCTGATGACACTTTACGGGCGGCACCACTTATCATTACCAGTGGGAAGAAATTCGTCGCTCTCCCTGCCAGGGTTGCCACACCTTCTCTCTCGACCAACCCCATCGGGTTAGCCAACTCCCCGGGTTGAAGGTAGGCACTCAAGCGAAGGTTGACAACTTGTGGGTTGGCGGTCAGGTTGTTTAACGTAAAGCGCCCAACGACTGCATGCGAATCCACAATGTAGTAATCGGCTACAAGCTCGATCTCATTAAATGGCGAGCAAGCAACCGAAGCCAGATTGGGCAGGATCTGCGTCAGGCGTAACGGTTGACTAAAAACCCCGGGATCTTGTCGAGTCTCTCCACCTAACGAGATGGCCGGGAAGATGTGGATAGACTGAGTACGCCGACCATAGGAACTTCGCAACCACAAGGCCGCGATGTCGGTTTCCCACCAACCCAATTCCCAGATCTGATCATTGCCGTAGTCCGTCCCTCCGAAACGCGCATCGGCTGAGAGGGTTAAGCAGATCGGATCAGTACTGCTTAGTGACCATGTTTTCATAATGTTGATTCTAGGTATTCGTCAGCTCTACGTCAAAAGCGACTTTGCCTGCGATCACGGCCTTAAACCTATCATGCTAGAATTATCCACAGTCTGCGGCAGGAGGCAGCTATGCCACCAGAACAACAAATACGAGGCTTGTATTTCGAACAATTTGAGCTCGGTCGTACTGTAACCACACCGGGGCGAACGATTACAGAAGCCGACATCATGTCTTTTGCCGGCGTCTCAGGGGATTTCAATTCGATCCATACTGACGCAGAATATTCAGCAACCACCCCCTTTGGCGAACGGGTCGCTCATGGCTTATTGATCCTGGCCATCGCATCTGGTTTAGCAGTAAGAACCGGTGTGATGGAGGGGACAGTGATCGCCTTCCGCGAGATCCTGGAGTGGAAGTTCAGCCTGCCCGTCTTTGTTGGTGACACCATTCACGCCGACATGAAGGTGGTCGAGACGAAAGCCCTCCCCCGCCTTAATGGGGGATCGATCACCCTGGATGTGGATGTCAAAAATCAGGACGAAAAGACCGTCATGCGCGGCAAATGGTTGGTCTTAATGGAAAGTCAACCCGGATCCTAGACTACAAACCAGATCTCTCCTGGATGCTATAATCGCCTGCCATGAGCACACCAGACGAAGACTCCCTGCTCGATCCGATCCCTGAGGATGAACGCGATGAAACGCAGGGCTGGGAATTTCGCCCGAAAGATCCCGCCGACGATAGCCACGATCAGGGTGGCGATGCGGGCTCACCTTCGCGTTTGCAACGGTTAATTGAAGGTCAGGTGGAGGAGCCGGAAGGTGAACCTCTCCAAAATCGGCACCCCACAGGCGTTCCCGACCAGACCGGGGGTTGGATGGCTGATGGTGCTTTAGATGAGCAGACCCCATCTAACGATCCAGATACCGAGCCAGGCCAAATCGCAAGCGCGCTCCCCGGGGCTGACCTGGAACAACCCCTACCCGAAAGAGTGCCTGAGACGGATATCGGGGCGACGCAGGTTGTACCAGCGGCCTTTATCCCACCGAGCTCCCCAGAATCGTCCAGGATGCCCTCGCTCACCGGGAAGGGATGTGGTGGATGTGCTCTGCGCATGGTTATTCTGGGATCCTTCATCCTTATCGCATTTCTGATCGGGGTTCTTTCCTTCGGGCTGTACCAGTATTACGCCCTGGCCGCGACACTCCCACCGGTCGAAGATTTACAAGAGCGTGCTGCTCAATTCGAAACGACGAGGATCCTGGATCGCGACGGTAACCTACTGTATGAAATCCTTGATCCACAAGCTGGTCGCCGTACCTATGTCCCTTTTGAGCGCATCTCACCCTATATGCTCGCTGCCATCATCTCAACCGAAGATTCACAGTTTTACTCTCACCCCGGTTTTGATCTGGGGGCGATCTTGCGCGCCGTCTGGCAGAATTACACCCAGGGTGAAGTTGTCTCGGGTGCGTCCACGATTACACAGCAAATCGCCCGCAATCTACTTTTCACCCCCGAGGAGCGCAGCCGTCGCACGGCCTTGAGAAAGACACGGGAGGTACTGCTGGCGGCGGAGATAACCCGCCGTTACTCCAAAGAAGAAATCCTTGAACTGTATTTAAATCAACACTATTTCGGGAATCTCGCCTATGGCGTCGAAGCTGCTTCCCAGACCTATTTCAATACTTCTGCAGAGAAACTCACACTTGCGCAGGCCTCCTTTCTCGCCGGGTTGGTGCAAGCACCCTCTGTCTACGACATATACACCAACAGTGAGGCGACCTATGGCCGCCACCGTCAAGTCCTCACACTCATGGTCGATACCAGCGCAGAGCAGGGCTGTATTTTCGTCAAGGACGGTCAGCAGCCAATCTGCGTGCTACCGGAAGACGCCGGCGCTGCAGCCGCCGAGATCATCAACTACGAATTTCCCACGCCGGATATTCAAATCCGCTTCCCCCATTGGGTCAATTACGTCCGTTCAGAGCTTGAGCAGCTGTATGATTCACAGACCATTTATCGTTCAGGTTTCACGGTCTACACCACGCTGGATCCTGTTCTTCAGCAGAGGGCGCAGGAAATCGTGCGTGCCCAGGTTGAAGCCCTGGTCGATAAACGCGCTACAAATGGCGCGCTGGTCGCCATCCAACCTGCAAGCGGTGAGATCCTGGCCATGATCGGATCGGCGAATTATGAAGACGAGGAGATCGATGGCCAGATCAATATGGCCGTTCGACCTCGGCAACCTGGATCATCGATCAAGCCATTGACCTACGTTGCTGCCTTCGAAAAGGGTTGGACACCAGCGACCCTGATCTGGGATGTGCCTTCAGAATTCCCCCCCTCCGGAGATCCCAACGACCCCCGGCCACCGTATGAGCCGGTGAATTATGATGAACGATTCCATGGCCCTGTTACCGCGCGCACAGCGCTTGCAAATTCGTACAACATCCCGGCTGTCAAAACCCTGGACTTCGTGGGCATCTACGACGATCCCTCAACCACCGAACCTGATGGTTTGGTGAATTTTGCCCAACGCCTTGGGATAACTACATTAGACCGGGAAGATTATGGCCTGTCTCTTACCCTGGGCGGTGGGGATGTAACGCTGCTGGAGCTCGCCACGGTGTACGCTACCTTCGCCAATGGCGGCAAACAGGTGCCCCCGGTCTCGATCTTGCGGATCGAAGATAACAGCGGGGCGGTTGTCTACAGCTACGAACAACCACCCGGCGAGCAGTTGATCCGAGTCGAACACGCCTACCTTATCACCGACATCCTGAGTGACAACCAGGCGCGCACCCCCGCTTTTGGCCCGAATTCTCTCCTTAACTTGCCTTTTAAAGTCTCTGCAAAAACGGGTACGACCAACGATTTCAGGGACAACTGGACTCTTGGTTATACGCCTGACCTGACGGTTGGGGTATGGGTCGGGAACGCCGACTATACCCCCATGCAGAATACCTCAGGTCTAACCGGCGCCGCTCCAATCTGGAACGAAGTGATGCAGTTCGCCCAACAGCGATTGACCGGGGGTGAACCCTCGCCAGTTAGCCGACCAGCAGGCATCGTTGACCGTGTTGTGTGCAGCACCTCGGGCGCTGAGCCGTCAGAATGGTGTCCCTCCCAGCAGACGGAGCTTTTTGCCAGCGATCAACCACCTTTGCCGAAGGAACAAGACCTATGGCGAAAAGCCTGGGTCGATGGTTTCTCACTGGAGCTGGCTTCGGCAGAATGTGCCGAGTTTGCGGAAGAAAAACTGGGGCTGAACGTTTCGGATCCATGGGCCAGGCTTTGGCTTGAAGAGGATGAGCAGGGGGCAGACTGGTTAGAGCGCATGGGGATCGAAGATGATCCGGTTTTCTTTATGCCCGAAACCATTTGTGATGAGAATAGCCCCCGGCCTTTACTTGGATTCACGGATCCTCCGCAGGGTGCCACGATCTCCAACTCCCCGCTTGAGATCTTCGGTCGGGCGGGTGCAACGGACGAGTTCAAAGATTGGATATTGGAGTATGGCCTGGGTTCATCCCCGAATCAGTGGCCTGATCTGGCGCATGTGAATCGTCCAGCGGATGAGCCCGAGAAGTTGTATAGCTGGGATTTGCAGGGGCTTCCCAATGGTCCCATCACCCTGAGGCTGGCGGTTCGAAGTCAGAGGGGTGGCAAGGCGATCGTGGAATTACGGCTGAATCTGATGCTGCCGACCCCGACTCCAACTCCTACCAGCACGGTGACTCAGACCCCAACCCCCAGCGTAACCCCCACGGCTACCCCTAGCGCCACCCCTACGATGACACCGACGTCTACGATGACCCCTACATTAAACCCGCCACCCTAGTAAATCAGAAACAAGATAAGTTCCCCGGCTGGCACATATGCGCACGGAGTCACTCTGGAGGCTCAGGCTGCCGATCAAGCCAAAGCTCATGATAGACCCGGTTCCAATCAGTGCTGGCACGAATACCTATGATCACGCTGGCCGCAAACGCTGCACCCGCCTGGAGTGTGCTCGCCCCGAATAGGAGCCACAGCGGTGCTAAACCCAGAGCCGTGGCGATATTTGCGCGCGCAGAATGCCGTACGACAAGCTGCATCCCGGCTGCCAGACCGATACCGAGGACAAACCCTAACGGCCAGAAGATCAGAAGTGCACCTCCTGCTGTGGCCAATCCCATCCCCCCCCGGAAACCTGCGAAGATCGGCCAACAATGGCCTGCGACTCCCAGTGCGACCGCCAGCCAGGTGATTAGCGAGCCGCTCTCAAGTCTGATGGCGAGCCATGCGATTAACCCACCTTTGGCAATATCGAGCACCATCACCATGATCCCGGGTAACCATCCTGCCGCACGCATCGTGTTCGTAGCCCCTGCATGACCGGAGCCCTGTGCGCGCACATCTGTCCCCTTCCACAGACGCGTGACGATAATTGCAAAAGGGATCGAACCGATCAGGTAAGCACCGACAAGGAGAAGCACATTACTGATGATTAAAGGATCCATCCTGCCCTTTCTGATTGGCGCCGCTCATCTTACAGCAGCGGCATCTGTGGGTCCTGTCGTTCAGGGGGGTCAATCGCGATCCGTTCAGTCAAGTTCACAATAGAGAGATTAGGTTCGCTGGCCAGCCGACGAACATGACGGAACTTAATTACTCTGCCGGGAGTCTCCATCCATTTACGCACCCTTGGATCACGTCTGGCTTTCTCAGCAATCAGCACCGATCGCCCACCAGGTACTACCATCGTAAGTGCACGCTGCTCCAGATCCATTGGCTCCCAAGCCCAACCGGCCATTTCGCTCACCTGAAAGACATAGGCTATCTGCCCATCCTGGGTCTCCCATTGGAGTGATCCCTCAGGTGGCACGGAATACCCGAGTTTCTGCCCCAGTCTACGCAATGTGTCCGTCACCTCGCCATAATCCGCTTTGCGCGCCGCTTCGTAGTCCTCCGGTCTGAGAGTCCATAAGCCGTCCCCACGCCGCTGTGCGTAAGAATAGAGACAGGCCATCACAAGCCTTCGATCGGGGGTGCTTATCCCGGGAAAAGCTTCGCATACGCGTTGATCGAGCTCTACCTCTCCGATACCATCCACCGTCCGCAAAAGGCCAAGGACCATCCTTTCCACCCGGTCGAATAGCGGATCATCCGTTGGTGTTGGCTGGGCGAACCAATAGCTGCCGCTCTCGACTTCTACACCACGTGTCATATGCTCCCATAGGGATTGCGTGCTCAGAGAATGCGCGATCCATTGATTGATGCGTTGGGTATGCTGATGATGCTCATCTCCCATTGCGGCAGCGATCATGCGACTTCTGGCCAGCTCCGACCAGGCGCTTGCATGCAGGATCGCATATGATACGGGTTCCCCGATCCGAATGGTGCTTTCCTTGAGCGCCTGATCTGTAAGCTCCTGCCCCTTGTTGTCATCCCATGCGGGAACCTTACCCGCGGGAAATACCCATTGCAGAAAAGCTTGTTGCTCGCCCGCCCGGAACGCCCTGCCAGTGAGAGCATAGCCAGCTGCATCAAACCCCGTCAGAGCTGCCTCAAGAAAGCCGGGTTCTGCCTCAGGAATATAGATGACTCCTGGTGTTTGCTCATCTAGCGCGCCTGCGATTTTGCTGAGAACCGTCCTTAATGCCCCGGCATGCCAGGACCAGTCGTAGCGGCGTCGGCGCAGGGCCACTTTGATGGTCGCAGCCGCCTCTCGCCCCCAGAGCCAGGACGCCCATAGTGCAGATAGGCTCCAGTAGGCTTGATTCGGTCGGGGTGGTACGCTTATCAGGGTAGCGATTCTGCCCTTCCCCAGTGCCTGAGCGACCTCACCTGCAGGAAAAGCCGCAAGGGCAACCTCTCCTGGCTTGATCTCTGCTTCTGCGTGCCACGGCGAGATATGGATAGCTTCCGAACCTAATGCCCATGTGCCTACAGCTCTTTCGAGTGCGCGCCAGATGTTATGTTCCTTGAAGTGAGACGATGCGATCAATTGGCGGGGTCTTGGGCGTCCATCGGGGTAACTCCACATCGCATTGCCTGCATCAAAGGCCGAGATGAGAAGCGCTCGGATAGCTTCAAGCAGATTCTCCGTATAGGTACCCTGATTCACTTTATTGAGTAGCGTGATCAGGGCGTAGATTGCCCGACCCGGGTACACGCTCAGCGCCGCTTCAGCATGGGCTCGATCAGGGTCACCACCGGGCGCGACCTGTTCTAGCGCGATTGCGTGTTGAAGCCCTTTGCGAGAGTAATCGGCCGCCCTGTTCCAATCTTCTTCAGTCGCTGCAGCTTCTCCCGTAAAGCCACAATGCTCACAGGTATAGACCTTATGTGTCGGCCCACCCAACTCCTTCTCCCAGACGAAGTATTCCACGATCACTGCCTGGCCACAGCGATTACATTCACTGCGGTAAAGATCGAGCAGAACCATTTCCATGCGCGAGTCGTCTTTAGGGATAGCCGCCAGGCTGGCCAATGCAGCCTGTAAAATCTCCTGGGAAAAAGGATGAATAGTTTTTTGAAAGATAAAGCGATTGATGGGATTGTTCGCTGCGACAAGTACCGGGTAGCCTGCGCGGGCGGCTTCTGCGGCAACCACCGGGGAAGCGCCAAATGGATCAAAGATTAAACCACCTGCTGGCACATACCGTTTCAGCACCTGGGTGATCACGCCTTCATCCACAGGCGGCAAGAAACGACCAAGTGGCAGGGGTTCTGAGTGCAAATACCCAACGGGGAGTGGAATATCCATCAGATTGAGTATACGTTAAGACGTGCCTGATCGAGTAAAGAGTCCCGGATGAAAACGATCTAAAATAAATCAGCACAGCAGGGTATGCTTAAGTCGCGTTATTTTTGACCAAACGCGTGACCCTATCGTCACATCATTGCCGCTTCTGCGGTAGAAAACGGAGGGGTTGATCACAATGAGATTCAGATGTCTCGTCTTCATCATTTGCCTATTCACCATCGTGGGGTGCAACCTACCAGCAGTCTCCCCTGCATCATTCGATGTCACCCCGCATCAGGTTGGGGAGACTCCCTCCGCAATGGAAGATCCTTTGCCGTCATTAACGGTGACACCCTGGCCTGCCAGCGCATCCTGTCCGATTGCCCTAGGTGCGCCTGCAGTGCCAATGCTTTCTTCCCCATCACAGTGGGCCACGGAAGTACTCTCGTACATCAACCAGGGCGGCTCGCTTACGGTCCTGTCGGAATCTTTAGCGGCGCGTGGGAGCCAGGCTAAATCTTCAGCGGGGATTGCCGATCTGAACGGTGATGGTTACGAAGATTTCATCGTAGCACTATCCGGTGCAGACCCTGCAGCTTCCTTGGGCCAGGTCGAGAGCGCACTCATCATCTTTATGTGTGAGCAAGAGGCCTACCGATTGACCTACGCTATCAGCACTCTACCTGAGGTCGAATCGCTGCAACTTCATCAAATACTGGATGTCACAGGGGATGGACGTCCCGAGATCTTATTTATGCAACAGTCTTGTGGTGCCCACACGTGCTTCCAGGACTGGCAGGTCCTTCAGTGGCAGTCGGACCAATTTGTCAACGTGCTCACTGGGCGAACGGATGATTTACCCTCACCCGAATTTGAACTCTCTGATCGAGAGGTGGATGGCTCCCTGGTTTTAATGGTAACGGGCAGGGGCGTACTTTCTGCAGGAGCAGGTCCAAGCCGTGCCCTAACGAGGGTCTGGCGGTGGACGGCATCAGAGGCTAGATTTAACATGGTCGAAGAACGGCTGTCCCCACCCATATTCCGAATCCATGCGCTGCATGATGCCGATCAAGCTGCCCTTGATGGTGATCTAGCAATCGCGCTCGATGGTTACCAACGTGTTATCGAAGATCCAGCACTTGACGACTACCCGTTCGGGGATGAGGGGTACACCAGATTGAGCGCATACGCCTTATATCGCACCATGCTGCTCTGGATCAAGTTTGAAGACCAGGATCAGGCAGAAAATACATGGGTTTTTCTTAATGCAGCCCATCCTGAAGGAAGTCCCGGAGCGGGATTCCGTGCTCTGGCAGATGAATTCTGGCAGGCCTATACAGCGCAACCTGATCTGGCGCGTTCTTGCCAGATCGCCCAGGCTTACGCTATCGCGCACAGCCAGCAGACCATAGAAGCACTCAACTATGGGTATGCGAATAAGGTCTACGCGCCGGCTGATATATGTCCATATCCTTAGAAGTCCCCTCTAACCAGCATTTGAGATGGAGGCAAGCAAAGAATGATAAGCCAGATTACCGCCGGGGACTTCGAAGGGTTGGTTGAGCCCATGCTCAGTTTACTCAAGCAACTCGTAGAACAAGAGTCTCCATCTGATGACAAAGCCACCTTAGACAGCCTGGGACGTTTCGTAGCCGAGCGTAAGCGTTTAATGGGCGCAAAGGTAACTCGCTTCCAGGAAGAATCTTACGGCGACCACTGGCTCGGCACATGGGGAGAAGGGACAGGCGGCATCCTCCTGTTAACACACCTGGACACCGTCTACCCGCTCGGCACCTTGACGACGATGCCGTATCGTCGAGACGCGGAATATATTTACGGGCCTGGCTGCCTGGACATGAAGGCCAGCATCGCAATGGCGCTCACAGTTTTAGAACTCCTATTTTCCGAATCCAACCCTCTCGCGAATCGGGTCAGCTTGATGTGCACGTCAGATGAAGAAATTGGTAGTCCAAGCTCCCGAGAACGCATCGAACAGCAAGCAAAAGAGGTTGACCTTGTCCTGTGCCTTGAACCGGCATTACCCGATGGTTCGCTCAAGACGTGGCGAAAAGGAATCCTGAATTTTGAGCTTGAAGCCCATGGAAAATCAGCGCATGCTGGAAGCGACATCACGGCCGGCGTAAATGCCATCGTGGAGATCGCCCGTCAAATCCCGGGTGTGTTGGATCTGGCAAACGCAGCTGATGGTACAACCATCAACATCGGCACGATCCAGGGAGGCTCCCGGTCAAATGTGGTACCGCAATGCTGTTCCATTGAAGTTGACGTACGTGTGCAAACGAAGGATGAAGGCGAGCGATTAATCAAAGCTATTCATCGGCTCTCGCCAACACTTAAAGATGCCGAGCTCAAGATTCGGGGAGGCTGGAACCGGCCTCCAATGGAACGCGATCAGCAGATGCAAGCGACGTTCATGCGCGCAAGGGAGATCGCCCGCCAGATCCCATTGGATATAAGCGAAGGCGGGACAGGCGGTGGTTCTGATGCCAATTTTGTCGCTGGCCTCGGGGTTCCTGTCCTGGATGGCTTGGGGGTCCTTGGTGCGGGTGCGCATTCTCCGGACGAAAAGATCGAACTTCACTCAATCCCTCATCGCTGTGCGCTACTGGCCGCCCTGATCCGGGGATGGTAATCCCACTTCATTGAGTAGATCCTGGTAAGAATTCATCCTGGCCATTAACCGCAGAAAATCTGCCGCGGAACCCACGCGCTGCCAGAGCGCTCGCACAGCCTCACCCACTGGATCATCCCCCGCCGCGCCACCAGGCGCATCGGCATAGGCCCCATGAAAGGCAAAATAAGCCTGATTCAGCTTG
>JBFFMI010000049.1:0-14517 GCA_041554155.1 Anaerolineales bacterium | reverse complement strand
CGGTGATTCGTCCCCGGAATAGGTGTTCGAAGATGCGTGGGATCTCGTCTTCTGGGATCCCGGGGCCATCGTCAGCTACATTAACGATCACCTCATCATCATCCCAGCGCAGATTTACGGTGATTGTTGCCCCCTCGGGTGAGAATTTGATCGCATTGCTGAGTAAGTTAGCCATCACCGAATTCAGTCTGTTTGGATCACCAGTGATTAATACAGAGGTCTCGGGTGCTTCATAAATTATCTCTTGTTTGCGCGCATCAGACAGTGGGCGGAGATCCTCTATTGCCCGACGGATGAGGTCATTGATTTGGAAGGGTTCGTAGGGGAAATTAGAAGTAGATTCAACCCGGATGGTTTCGAGCAATCCTGTAATCAGGTTGGTCATGCTGTCTGTTGCCCGCTGCATCATATTTAAGGCTTTGCGCTGCTGCTCATTCAACTCCGCATCATTTAATAGGTCTGCACCTAAACGGATAGCATTCAAAGGATTCTTAAGGTCGTGAGCTGCAGTTCCAAGCAGTTGCGAGCGCATGCGGTCGATCTGCTTCAGCGCAGTTATATCCTGCATTACCGCCACCCGCCCGACCTCAGTAATTTCACTGATGGTTGCATAGAGGACACGTTCGGTTGGGGTGGTGATCTCCAAACTGGTTGGCAGGCTGGCATCCTGATCCATAAGCATTTCGCCGAGCGGGTGCCCAACAAATATATCGGAAGCGAGCCGATCAATGGTCAGCTCGGGATTGATACGAAAAGCCTGCCCGGCAGCCTGGTTGACCAGGATGATACGCCCGGCGGTGTCGGTGAGCACAACCGCGTCAGCAGTTTCAACCAGGGTTGATTCGAGACGTGTGCGTGCATCCTCGACGCCCTGGAACAAGTTGGCATTTTCAATGGCGACAGCGGCCCAGGAAGCCACGGATAGCAACAAATTCTGGTCCGATTCGGCAAACATGCCGCGCGGGTGATTGATGGCTTCAATAACACCAAGAACTTCCCCGCGCTGCTCAAGAGGGACGCAGAGAACCGAGGTGGTGAGCAGCCCGGTTTGCCCGTCGATGGCACTGTGATAGAGCGGGTTGGTACGGACATCATTCACGATCAGCGGGGTCTTATTGCGTGTGACCCAGCCGGCGATGCCTTCCTCGAGACGGATAGCCACATCGCGTAGGCGTAGCCGGGCACCACCACTCGCTTTCAAGATCAGTTGCTCACCTGATTCGTCCATCAAGAATAGAACGACGGCTTCAGCCTTGAGCAAATTTTGCGTATGCTCCATGGCTTTCTGCAGAGCAGCTTCGAGGTCGAGCGTAGAGGTCATCTCACGGCCGATGTCCCCGAGCGTTTGAAGTTGGGTGGCGCGTGCCTCCGCTGTTTCGAAGTGGAGCGCATCCTGCAGTCCGACCGCGCCGATGTTGATGATGGCCTGGGCTAATTCAGTTTCCTGTTCGTTAATTTTATGATCGGTTTTTGCAAAGAGCAGACGGGCAAGTCCAATTGCTTCGTTACCAGCTGCCAGAGGAAATACGACGGAAGCGGAGATGTTTTCGGCCTCCAACATCGCGATATCTTTGGCCGAACCGACCGGAGGTGTCAGGGTGATTGTTTCCGCTTGTAAACTCTTTAGCACTTTCTCATGAATGGGGTAATCCGGCATTTTATCGCTGGCGATGGGCACAACTTTCTGCTGCATGGTCTTGCCAAGCTGTTGGCGAAATCTCTGGGTTTCACCGTTGCCTTCCCCGAAGAGATAGATTTCGCATTCATCTGCTGAAATCGCTTTCAGGAGGTGAGCGGCTGTCTGTTTGACGGCCTCAGTACGATCGCGGGTGCCTGTGATCGCATGTGTCGCCTGGTAAAGCAATGAGAGTTTGTGAAATAGATAGCTCTGGCTGGCTGTCTGACGGGCGTGGGTAAAGACCTCCGCTGCGCGTGCAGCCAGGATTTCAAGCGTTGCTAACTCGCTATCGGTGAAGCCTTCACCTTTTTCGCGCCCTGCGAAAAGCAGGCCGATCGTTTGATCGCTTATTCGACATGGAGCACAAGCCACCATACCGGGCGCAAGCGGTAATCCCAGAGAGCCCTTCTCACCGTTGGTGGACCTGGCCTGGTTCTTCGCAAATACTTCTTGAAGGACTTTGTGTTCCGATTTCGATGCGATCCGGCCCAGTTCGCTCATGGAGATGCCATGAGCGAAACGCGGGACAAATCCACTCCCCGTGTCATCGATCTCATATAAGGCGGATCGTTCGACGCTCAGTAGATCGCCTGTCGTTTGGAGCAGACTGACAAGAGCCTGGGTAGGATTTTGAATGTCAAAGGCTTTCGTTGCAGCCTGAAATATGTTTCCCCTTAAATTCTGATCAACCATGCCTGTCGTTTCCTGCCCTTCATCATTATGAGCAACACCGCATTATTGCATAGTCGCATAGGGGTTGCAATGCTATTCTGGTTCTAGTCCTAAACTTCTATTCAAATCAACGACGCCGCGTGTTTATCCCACCCTCAAAATGCGTCCCACGAGAGGTGGTCCAAGGATAAACAGTCCGATTAAGAGCGCGACCAGCGACGCAATCAGCACGGCAGCCGCGCCAACATCCTTACCGACACGTGCGAGAGGATGCATCTCGGGACTGGCTAGATCGACAATCGCTTCGAGGGCGGTGTTCACGAACTCTGCTGTCCAGACCAGCCCGATTGCCAGGAAGAGCGTCGCCCATGCCCCCCAGTCAATTCGCAGGAAAAGTCCCAGCGCGATCACGATACAGGTGGCGATGGCATGCAGCCAGGCGTTCCTCTGGGTGCGTAGGACATACCACCACCCGGAAAAAGCATTTCGGAAGGCAGCCATGCGAGAGGTGGATCGCTCGGGCTTATTCATCAACTGTTGACGGCACCAATGTCCTTGATGCCCAGGCTTTGAAGAGCAAGTGCCTGCTGGGACCACATCCTGGACTTCGCATCTGCTGTGTGATGATCATAGCCAAGCAGATGGAGCACCCCGTGTATCGTCAGCAGACTGAGTTCCTCACTGAGAGGGTGACCTTTTTGCACAGCTTGTTTTTCGGCGGTGGGTACAGCGATCAATATATCACCCAAGTAAGGAAGATCTGTCTCTGGGTCCGGCTCGCCAGAGGGGAACGATAGCACATCAGTGCTGTGATCTTCTCCAGCAAACTCCCGGTTGTACTTTCGGAGTTTTTCGTCATCGGTTAAGACAACCGTTAGGCCGGCGTTGTGAACAGCGAGCTGGGACAAAATAGCGTTGCAGGCATCCTCAACCAGATTTTCCCATCCCCGGAATGCTGGATCGACCAGCACATCAATTTGGAGGGTCATGTCGTGGAAGGTGGCGTGGGCTCGACCACTGGGGGGATTGTCTCGGCGCTTGGTTCTTCTGTAGCTTGTGAGTAGCGCACCCGAGGGTGATAGATATTCTTCAGCGTAAGGATGAAGGAATTCCGGATGGTGTCCAGATCACGCAGCGTCAGGTCTGTACGATCCAATTGGCCTTTACTCATCCGGTTATCAAATACCCAGCGTACTAGTTTTTCGATTTCTTCATCATTTGTGGGAGACTCGGCACGAGCGGCGGCTTCCACACCATCGGCGAGCATCAAGATTGCCGTCTCACGCGATCTGGGGCGAGGACCCGGGTAGGTGAAATCCCTGGGGTCAACACTCTGGGGATGATCACCAGCAGCCTCGATCGCGGCATTGAACTGGTAGGAGGTATCCAACGTCCCATGATGTTCGGAGATAAAGGACCGGACGTTTGCAGGTAGGCGGTATTTGCGTGCCAGTTCTAAGCCATCGCGTACATGGCCGAGAATGATGTCCGCGCTCGTCTTCGGATCGATCTGTTCGTGCACATTCTGGCCGGCGACCTGATTTTCAATGAAGAACTGTGCTCGCAGAGATTTCCCTACATCATGGTACAGAGCACCGACACGCGTGAGCAGGTGATCGGCGCCAATCGCTCGGGCCGCCTGTTCAGCCAGATTGGATACTTGCAAGCTGTGTTGATACGTTCCGGGAGAATTGCGTAGCAACTGCTGTAACAAAGGGTGATCCGGGCGAGACAACTCGATCAATTGAAGGTTCGTTGTTATCCCCAGGACATTGCCTAGACCCAGCAGTAACCCGAAACCGAGGCTGGTTGAAAGCAAGCCACTCAGGACTGCCGTGCCAAGTAGCTGTGCCTTACCTATGAGATCAGTCGCAGGATCGGGAAAGCGAAAAACCAGCACAACCAGCGATGCACCCACAGCAGCAGCTACGCCAGCCCAGATGAAGGATGCAAGCCTCTCGGCTTTTCCAATCATCAGCGATGAAAGGGCGCCACCCATCATCAAATAGAGAGCCATCTCCAGCCCACGTGGGGCGATATAGCCTCCAATGGCCCCAATCACGAGGGCGCTGATGACACCCATGTTGGGGCTGAAGAAGACCGACAGCAAGATGGGGATCGTTGCAGCCGGAAAGATGTAGGGGAGCAGTGTGCGTCCCGGGATCATGAACTGCATTCCGAGTGTATTGACGATGAATACCAGGCTCAACAGCAGCGCCAGATTGGATTTTGTGGTCAGTTTGGGATGGGTGCGATACGCGTAAAGCGAGAACATCCCTCCCAGGAGAAAAATAAAGCCGGTGTTGGTTCCGATGGTGATCCAGGGGTTGGGCGCGCGTAATAGGTTGTAGGCCTCCAACGCTTCTAGTTCAAGTTCGGTGACGATCTCACCCCGGCTGATGATCGTCTCCCCCTGAGCATAACTACGCTCAATGTCTGTAACCTCGGCGCGTGCAGCCACTTCGAGGGTTTGAGTCGCATCTTCATTCGGCAAGGCGTTGGGCGCAACGAAGGCTGGTGCGATCTTGCCCACCAACTCGGCCTGTAATTCTGGCAAGGAAATGCTGATAAGTGCCGGTATGGTCCGGCGGGCTTCTTCGGTACGCCCCTGCCGGATTTCATTGCGCATGACCTGCTCGACGACCGCAAGCGTCTCGATTTTCACCGTAGACCAGCGGGCATCGTTGAGATCGAGGACCGATTGGGAACTATCGACATCGAGGCGAATATCAGCCATGCTGGCCAGGTCGGCCATTTGTTGTTCACGGCTTGCAAAATTGTCCATCCGGACCGCGTCGATGAAATCGAGGGCATAACTCAATCGTTTTAATTGTTGCCGCGTGATCGAGCTATCGGGTGGATCGAAGACCATAGGGATGCTGTTCCCGGCAATATCGCGGGCTTCTGCCGTGAGTGCATCACTGATATAGGTGAGTGGATAAGGCGCCCGGATGTCCTGAGGGGATACGTCGTTTACTTCAAGTCCAAAGGTCTGTTGCGCGTTATCGACAGGAATGGATAGCGCGACGATACAGCCGATCAGTCCAAGGAAAAGAATAAACCATAGGCGAGCAGCGAGAAATGCCCGTCGTAATCGTTCCATCGTAGTCGGCGTGTTAAGGGCCAGGTCTTCCATTTTAATTAGGGGATACTGTCAGGAAGATAGCTGTTGCTGCACGATGGCGCTGACCGTCTTGCCATCCGCTCGGCCTTGAACCCGGGGCATCAGCACTTTCATGACCTTTCCCATCTCCTGAGGGTTTGAGGCATCGGCTTCGGCGATCGCTTCCTGGACCAGCGTTGTGAGTTCTTCCTGTGAAAGTGGTTCCGGAAGATAGGCGCGCAGGATTTCGATCTCATCTTTGGCCCCCTGGACCAGATCGGTCCTACCCACTTCTTGTGCCTCGTCAATCGTCTCTTGTCGCGTCTTGACCTGTTTTTGTAGGATCGTGAGGATTGCCGGGTCATCCAGGCTATCCTGCTTTTCGACTTCTGCAAGTTTTATGGCCGAGAGACAAAGGCGCAAGGTACGTTTGGTGAGGTCGTCGCCCTGCCGCATCGCTTGTTTCAGATCTTCTTCTAATTTAATTTTTAGGCTCATGGTTCCATTATACCCAGTGATGGGGTGGCTTCGGTAGGGTTAGGTCCCCCAATAAATTGCGCATAGCCACAATAATCTACTTAGGATCTACAGGTTCCACATCATCCGCTGTCGTGGTAGCACAAATAGGAACCAGCAATATTTATGCCTGAAAGGGCCTTTCGATAGGGTCTGCCTGCAAATAGCCTTCCATGTGGGACGATGCCACACGCACCTTGCTGATTGTATTGCGAAACTCCGGCCTTCCGGTTGCATGCACACGGAATCCCTCTGAAGATTTCCCACTGATCGTCCCATTTTGACCATCGATTTTGATAAGGCTTTCCCAGAGGACAGAGAGCGTTCGATCGATGAATCGCGAGCGAAATTGATGCCCAGAACTTTCTAACTGTGCGCGCATCTTCCTGCTTCGCTCCTGGCGCAGCACATTGGGAACAACGTTGGGAAAATTGGCTGCGGCGGTCCCTTCACGTTCAGAATAGGTAAATACATGTCCGCCAGCGAACTGCAGCGCTTTCAGGTACTGCATGCTTTCTGTAAATTCGGTCTCTGTTTCACCTGGAAAACCTACGATCATATCGGTCGTGATGGCTATGTCTGAGATATTTTTTCGAATTTCTTTAATGAGAGCCTGATAACGCTCAGGATTTGTGGGTCGTCCCATGCGCCTTAGCGTGGTTGCTGAACCGGATTGGAGGGGAATATGGAGTTGGCGACAAAGTCGTGGATCCCGCCAGCGTTCGATAAGGGATGGTGTGATCGACCATGGTTCAATGGACGAGAGCCGCACGCGAGGGATCTCTGTATGCTTCAGGATGGCATCCACTAGATCTGCCAGCTCCAGCCGGCGGCTAAGGTCTGTCCCCCATGCTCCGAGCTGAACGCCGGTCAGGATAACCTCCTTTACACCACTGGCAGCAGCAGCTTGAATATCCTCCAGGATACCTGCGATAGATAGGCTGGTTGCCTTCCCTCGCGCAATGGTGGTGATACAGAAGGTGCATCTTTTATCACAGCCGTCCTGGACTTTGATAAAGGCACGCGTTCTTTTGCGTGCACCAGGGATAGGGCGGCGTTGGTCGGGTTCAAGCTCAAATTCCTGAATGTTTCCTGGAAGCGCAAGACTCACCAGTTGATCCTTGTCTACATTGGCTACGACCTTGAAGACACCTGGCAGTGTTGATGCGACATCCGGTTCCAGCGTAGCCCAGCAGCCGGTGAGAATGATCTCACCGATTCCGGAGCGTTCGAGGTTTCGGGAAAGTTGGCGTGAATCTGCCGCCGCTTTCGAGGTAACCGCACAGGTATTGACGATGGCCAGGTCTGCCTGGGAGACATCCCCAACCAGTTTGTGACCAGCGAGACGCACTTGTTTTCCAATATGTTCGAGCTCGCTCTGGTTCAAGCGGCAACCGATCATATCGAGGTAGATCTTACGTTGGCTTTTCAACAGCGTTCCTTCATGGCATCAAGGTTGCAAAGTTATCAAATTGGATGACGACACCGCCGGCCCCGTAGGTGCCTACGATTAGACCTACATCTCCCCGTGACAGTTCTGCTGTTGTTGCTTCGGCAACCTTCTCGCCGTTGATCCACAGTGTCAGGTCGTTGTCGACACACGCAGCCTGGATAAGGTTTGATTCCTCGGCTGTGGCGATCGCATCCGTTGGTAAAAGCGTTTCGTGGTTTAGCAGCTCCTTCTCACCGCTTATGTAGCGCCCGATCCCGGCATAACCATCACTGGAGATCAAGAAGAAGTAGAAATTTTCGCTATCGCTGTAACGGCAAATCACACCGTAGACGTTGTCCATAGGGCCTGCTATGCGGGTCCCATCAACCCGGATCAATACATTGCTGAGATCGAGGTGGGGCCGGCTCCAGGCCGTCATCTGGGTGCTATCAACCTGGATCCTATAAGTGCCGTTGTGATAATCCGCGCGATATAGACCATCCGCATAGCGATCCCATACGGAGTCGACTCTCGAAAAATCATCCTGGAAGATGACTTCTCCGGGTTTCACAGCCGGTGTAAACACGGCACACGCGGACAGTATTAAACAGAGGGCAATGATAGATGAGCTTTGCCGAATCATACGGGTCAAACCTGCCATGATGAAGCGCATTCTAGCACAAGAATTTGGTTCGCTAAACAGGATGTAGCAGCACAGGGTTGTTATCGAAATGGCCCTAGATTCTCCAGAGCCCGCTGCGCTAGAAGCGCATAAGGGTGATCCGGTGAGCTCACCAGAGCCGCCTTCCAGGCTGAAATGGCATCTTCTGTGAGCCCGTTGACCTGGTAAAGAAGACCGAGATAATACTGGCTGGCAGGGTCGGAGGGAGCGAGCTCAATCGCACGCAGCAAAGCTCGTTTTGCCAGGGCAAAGTTACCCTGCAGATGATAGGCATATCCCAAGGACCTCCAGGCATGAATGGATAGCGGATCGTGGATCAGGGCATTGCGTAGGGCTGGGATAGCCAATTCATCGATATCGATCTCATAGGTTATAGAAAAATCCCCCAAAAGGATCCAGAAAGCAGCGTTTTCCGGGGCGATAATGGTAGCCTGGCGGTATGCCAGCCTGGCACTTTCGAGATCGCCCAGAAGGATGTAGCTTTGGCCAAGCTCAGCTGCGATAGCCGGGTTCTCAGGATCCAGGGATGCGGCTTGTTCAAGCAGCGGGAGTGCAAGCGCGGCCTGATCCTGAAGGTTGAGATACGCCGCCTGCATGACTAAAAGGAGCGGGTCATCAGGTGCAAGATCCACGGCTCGCGCAAGATCGGGTCCGCCATCCTGGCCAAGCATGTTCTTTACGACACCCAGGTATCCCCAGGCTTGTGCGAAACCTGGGTCAAGACTCACTGCGCGATCAAATGACAGTAGGGCGAGATGCTCTTTGCTTTCCCGCAGGAAGCTTTGTCCGACCTGAGCGGCCAGGATAGATTCGGGTTGATCGGCGGGGAAATCTTGAATGGTGATCAAGAGCTCGAGAGCCAGGAGGGCATCGGGAGATTGCCCGGATTGGGTTGCGCGCAACCTATCGATCGAAGCCAAAGGGTCCATGGTCGCCCAATAGAGGGCAAGCATTAGGCTCTCAGCTTCGCTTTCTTGCCCGAATTGCATGAGATTCTCCAGCAGGGGGACCGCGCTCTCAAACTTGCCAGATTCATAAAGCTCAGATGCAAGCTTATGAAGAGCCTCTTCCGCCTGCGGGCATGATGCCAGTGCTTGCGGATCGATGTTTATAATTTTCGCCTCTTCATTGCGCGCGAGCGCAAGTTGGATCGACCCGCATGTAATCGCTTCTGAGCGCATATTAAGCTCACTGAGCTGATCGAGCTGAGCTTGCGCTTCATCCCATTTTCCCAATTGCAGGGCTAGTAAAAACGAAGTCTCGTGAAGTCCCGGGCTTGCCGGTTCGAACTTTCGGGCCTGTTCCAGACTACTTAAAGCCTGATCGAAGCGCCCGAATGAAATAGCGCTTTGCATCTGGGCCAACGGTTGGAAATAAGGTTCAGGCAATGCTGAAGGAGAGAGGACAGCCAGAATCATGATGATCAGCGTGAGTTTCAGGCCATGTTCTCTTAGATAATCCATGTTCGAGTTTTTATCCCTCTAGTTGATCCATTATAGTCTGGTCATTACGAACAAGCCTCCATCGATTAAAGATCGATGAATCGGTTGTCATGCCTATATGGACCGTCTATAATCGTGGGAGATTTCACGGGAGGTATGGATGGATTTTGCACTCACTTCTGAGCATGAGATGGTAGAGAATATGGTTCGTGATTTTGCGCGCAAGGAGGTCTATCCTGGCATCAAGGAAGCCGATCGCAACCAAAAGATGGATCCAAGAACACTCCCGCGTATGGGTGAGCTTGGGATACTGGGGATATGTATCCCGGAACGCTATGGTGGTCAGGGAATGGATTACATCACCCTGGGATTGGCGTGTGAGGAGCTAGAGGCCGTCGACACAACGCTTCGTGTAGCCATGTCGGTCCATACGGGCTTATGCTCGATGACGCTCTTCCAATGGGGGACGGAAGAACAAAAAGAGAAGTACCTGGTCCCTCTAGCATCTGGCAAGAAATTGGGCTGCGGAGCTTTTTCAGAGCCAGGGGCGGGATCCGATTTTGCACACATTCAGGCGACTGGCAAGCTGGATGGCGATGCATACGTCCTCAATGGTGAGAAGATGTGGATTTCGCTTGCATCGGTTGCTGATTATGCGCTAGTGACTGTACGAACAGCGCAGGATACCGAGAAAGCCAGCTCAGGACTGACCTCCTTCATCGTCGAACTCGATTTGCCCGGCATCACCACTGGCGATATCCACGGAAAGTTGGGCGTTCGAGCGGGATCCACCGGGTGGATTGCTTTCCAAGATGTCCGCGTCCCGGTTGAGAATCGCGTCGGCGAGGAGGGCGAGGGCTTCAAAGTTACGATGTCGGCCTTCGACAACGGCAGGTATACGGTCGCCTCAGGGGCAACGGGTTTGATCCGAGCGGCACTGGAAGCCAGCGTGAAATATGCAGAAGAGCGAAAGGCATTCGGCGTGCCGATCGCAGATCATCAGCTCGTGCAAGCCAAGATCGCCATGATGGCCCGGGAATATGAAATGGCCCGGCTGCTATACCTGAAAGCAGGTTGGCTCAAGAATCTCGGTGAGCGCAATACCTACGAGACCTCAATTGCCAAGCATTTCGCCACGGATGCATCTTTCAGGGCTGCATCAGAGGCGGTTCAGATCCATGGTGCCTATGGATATAGCGATGAATATGATGTCGAAAGGTACATGCGGAACGCCCGAGGCGCCATGATTTATGAAGGGAGCAATGAGATTCAGACACTAATCGAAGCGCAGTATGCTCTCGGACGGCGAAAGGATCGCGCACTCCGTTGCGAGCTCCCCGCCTTTGATCCCGAGTACTTCCAATCGTCCTGAATCCAACCACCGCTAGTTTTCGATCCGAGCGTATAGGAGGCCACTTTGAACATCGTTGTCTGCGTCAAACAAACACCGGACACCGCGGCGACTGTCACGGTTGAAGATGGCAAAGTATCCTGGGGAGATGCAGCCTTAGTGCTGAACCCATGGGATGAGTTTGCTGTCGAGGAGGCGCTTCGGCTGAAAGAAGCGCATGGTGGTGAGGTCACTGCAATCTCCTTGGGCCCTGAAGGAGCAACCGAAGCCTTAAAACAAGCGTTGGCGATGGGTTGCGACTCGGCGATTCTGGTAAGCGATCCAAATTTTGCTGGACTCGATTCACTTCAGGTTTCCAGGGTATTGGCAGCTGCCGTCAAGAACGCCGGGGAAGTTGATCTGCTCTTTTTCGGCCGTGCATCTGTCGACAGCGACACCGGTATTACCGGATCCCAGGTTGCCCGACGCCTGGGATGGCCGGCTTTAAGCCTGGTAGCATCTATCACTACCATTGATCCGGCAGGAAAAACGATCAGCGTAGAACGGATGCTGGACGAAGGTCGTCAACAAGTCTCAGGTCCACTCCCCGCGGTTATCAGCGTGGTCAAGGAAATCAATGAACCCCGCTACCCATCCTTCATGGGAATTCGCAAAGCCTCGAAGGCAGAAATCCCGATATGGTCAGGCGCTGATATTGGCCTTACCGATTCGCTGGAAGCAGCGGTATCCTGGCCAGAAGTTTTCGCTCCGCCGAAAGTGGATACACAGTGTGAGCTGATCGAAGGGGATTCACCCGAGGAGATCGCTAGCAAGTTAGTCGATCGTTTAGTTGAGGAGAAGGTGATCTGATGGCGCAAAGAATATTTGTCTACATCGACCACTTTCAAGGAGCAGCGATACCCGCTTCCTGGGAAGCTGTGGGAGCAGCTAAAAGCCTGGCCGGGGAGTTGGATGCGAAGGTTACCGCAGTTGTTCTCGGTAGCGGGATTGCGCCCCTGGCCACTGAAGCCATCACTTATGGTGCTGATGAGGGCGTGATCGTAGATCATGGCGAGCTGACCGAATTCCGCCCTGAACCTTACGCCGACGCGCTTTCTGCGATCGTGACTGGTGCGGATGTCCTGCTCTTTCCAACGACCGGTAGAACGCGGGAACTGGCAGCCATGGTGGCTGTGGATCTTGAGACCGGGATCTCACCGGATGTGATCGCGCTGGAAGTTGATGGCGGGGCTGTTCTTACTACCCGGCCGATTTATGCCGGAAAATTGCTTTCGAAGGTGATTACGCGCGAGAAGCGACCACAAGTACTCACCCTGCGCAGTCGTGCATTCCCCAAGCCGGAAGCCGATTCAGGTCGCACGGGCGAGGTTTCATCAGCGGCGTTCTCACCGCAGGCGATCGCCACCACCGTCGATGGCTATTCGGCGGCTGCCAGTGGGGTGAGCCTGACGGATGCCGCCGTGATCGTCTCAGGTGGCCGGGGTGTATCGAACAACCCCTCCCTGACACCGCCGGATGACATCACGGATGAGAAAGAACAGGAAATCTGGCGCGCACAAGAAGGATTCAAGCTGATCGGTGAATTGGCTGAGACCCTCAATGCTGCTGTAGGAGCAAGCAGGGCTGCCGTCGACGCCGGTTATATCCCCTACGTCAATCAGGTCGGTCAGACGGGCAAAGTCGTCTCACCCGATCTCTATGTTGCAGCCGGCATATCAGGGGCAATACAACATCTAGCAGGAATGCGGACTGCAAAAACGATCGTCGCCATTAATAAGGATGGCGAGGCGCCTATCTTCAAGCTGGCACGCTTTGGAATCGTCGGCGACCTTTTCGATATCGTGCCCGCACTGACGCAAGCGCTGCGAGCCAAGCTCGATAAGTAAATCACGCCAGCCTTTGACATACAACGAGGCAGGGCATATGCCCTGCCTCGTTGCGCGGCTCGCACGCCAGGATCGACTTAATCTTTGTCGCCGCTCTGCTAAAATTGGCTTTGAAAGGTATCCATTCCAACGGAGTCTTGCATGAACAAGATCGCCGCTCTCTCTTTTGTCTTGCATTCCCACTTACCCTATGCCCGCCTTGCCGGTCGCTGGCCCCATGGGGAGGAATGGTTGCACGAGGCGGCGGCGGAGACCTATATCCCTTTGCTGAACGCTTTATACCGACTCCGTGATGAAGGCGTCCCCTTCCGGATTACATTGACTCTGACCCCGATCCTATTAGAACAACTCGCCGATGATGTCGTCCAGCACAATTTCAGGCAGTATATGCTGGCACGGATCGAGGCGATAAGCGGCGATATTGCACGGTTTAAGGCAGGAGAAGAGAAGAGCTACATCGAACTAGCACAGCATTACCTCGAACAACATCAAGACATCTTGCAGTCTTTCGATCAAAACTATGGCGGCAACCTGGTATCAGCTTTCCGGCACCTTCAAGAGCTGGGCTTGATCGAGATCGCCACTTGCGCTGCAACGCATGGCTACCTTCCTCTCCTGAGTCGGGATGAATCGATCCAGCTTCAGCTTCGAACGGCCGTTGAGAGTTATCAGCGCCATTTTGGGCGAAAGCCTTCCTCGATCTGGTTGCCGGAGTGCGCCTATCGCCCGGCGATGCTGCAGGCTGATGGTCGAGAGCGTAAGGGGCTGGAGGCATTCCTGAGCGAGCACGATCTCCACTTGTTCTTCGCGGAAACGCATATGGTTGAGCAAGCACATCGACTCGACCTTCAAGAATCGGAGGACGAAGACCGCCCGGTTTCACTCCTGAGTCGAGTGCTGGACATCATCAAACGCCTGCGTAAGAAGCCGAAGAATTCCACCTTTGAACCCTACCACGTTGGTCACTCCGATGTCGCGGTGCTGGCCAGAAACCGGAAAGTGAGTCTTCAAGTTTGGAGCGCAGACTGGGGGTATCCGGGAGATTTTGCCTACCGCGAATTTCACAAGAAAGACGGGGCCTCAGGCATGCGATACTGGAGGGTGACCGGGGCGGGGACGGATCTGGGAGATAAAAAACCCTATCAGCTCGAGCTATCCGCCCGCACGGTGCAGGAACATGCTGAACATTTTTACCAGCTCGTTGTGGAAGAAGCGAGCGCACATTTTAAATCGATAAAACGTGAGGGCATCATCGCAGCCAATTTCGACACTGAATTGTTCGGGCATTGGTGGTACGAAGGGGTAGATTGGATAGAAGCGGTCCTGCGCCGGTTTGCCCGTTCTGAAATGTTCGAATTGTCCCTTGCATCAGACTATATCGATCACCATCCTCCGCAGAAAGCACTTCAATTACCACCTGGTTCCTGGGGTGCTGGTGGAGATTATTCTGTCTGGGATAACGAAAAAACGCATTGGATGTGGCGTGTGATCCATGATGCTGAAGAGAGAATGGGAAGGCTGCTGAAAGAGCATCCTTCAGCAAATGGGGTTGCGCGTCATATCCTGGACCTGGCTGCAAGAGAATTGCTCCTGCTTCAGTCTTCTGATTGGCCCTTCCTGGTGACTACTGGCCAGGCAGATCGCTACGCGGTGCGGAGATTTCTCGAGCATGTTGAACGCTTCAACCAATTAATCGGGCAGTTGTCGAGAGTACAACCCGACATGAACTTCCTCGAAGAAATCTGGGAGCGGGAT
>JBFFMI010000048.1:0-14662 GCA_041554155.1 Anaerolineales bacterium | reverse complement strand
TTTTCATGCCGATGGCGATCTCCTTTGTCGGGGCCGGAGTGATCTGGCGCTTTGTCTACGCTTTTGGCACTTCACAGGTCCAGATCGGTTTATTGAACGCCATTGTTACCAGGTTTGGCTATGACCCGATCGCCTGGCTTTCCACCCCGCAGTTGAATACGTTGATGCTGATCATCGTGGGGATCTGGATCTGGACCGGCTTCAGCATGACAATCCTCGCAGCAGCCCTGCGGGGTGTGCCGGAGGAATTGCATGAGGCGGCTCGCATCGATGGCGCCAACGAGTTCCGGGTGTTCAGACAGATTACGGTCCCGCTGATCATGCCCACGATCATCGTTGTGGTCACCACGATGGTGATCAATGTGTTGAAACTGTTCGATCTGGTCTACGTGATGACCGGCGGCAACTTTGGCACGGATGTAATCGCCAACCGCATGTATACCGAGATGTATGTCAACTTCAACCCCGGACGAGGCACAGCCGTGGCAGTGGTGCTGATCGTGCTGATCATACCCTTCATCTACGTTAACATCCGCCGCTTCCTTGAACAGGAGGCGATGCGATGAATAGTGACAGAATTAGCAGAATCCTTGGAAAAGTACCGCTGCACCTTGTGATCATCGGGCTTTGCCTGGCGTGGTTGATCCCGACTCTGGGGTTGCTGGTGACCTCTATCCGACCTTTCCAGGATGTAAACGACTCAGGCTGGTGGACGGTGCTTTCGGCGCCAAAGGGAGCGGCAGCTTATGAGCAATTTTGCGCATCTTGCCACGGAGCGGATGGTGGTGAACTGGCTGAGGCCGATCTTACCGATCCTGACGTGGTCGGGCAATTCCCGCGATCGCTGCAACTGCTGGCGATGCTGCGGCGGGACATCAACGACCAGCCACATATGCAAGATGTTGCAATACCTGAAGCACAGGACGCGGCCGATATCGCTGTTTATCTAAAGCGTATCTCCGGCATCAACGCACCACCTCGCTTCACGGCCGACAACTACATCGATGCTTTCGTCGGCTACCGGGCGACGGGGACCTATCGTGAAGCCTGCACAGCCGGCGAACAAGCGCTCGACCTGAACTGCAACATCACCGACTTGCTGAACCCGCGCGGCATGGGACGGGCGTTCCTCAACAGTCTGATCGTAACCCTGCCGGCGACGGTCTTGCCGATCTTGATCGCTGCCTTCGCCGGTTATGCTTTCTCATGGCTCGATTTCAGAGGCCGGCAGGTGGTGTTTGCCATCCTGGTGGGTTTACAGGTCGTCCCACTACAGATGACACTGATCCCAATCTCACGCATATACGCCAGCTTGGGCTTGAATGGCCAATTTCTGGGCGTATGGCTCTTCCATACCGGCTTTGGCCTACCGTACGCCATCTATCTGATGCGCAACTTCCTGGGCGGTCTCCCAAGAGAACTCTTCGAAGCCGCCTATCTCGACGGCGCCAACCACTGGACGGCGTTCCGCCGCCTGGCCCTCCCGCTTGCCATGCCAGCAGTTGCGGCGTTGGCAATCTTCCAGTTTTTGTGGGTATGGAACGACCTGCTGGTAGCACTGGTGTTCCTGGGCGGCAACAACCCCGTCCTCACCTATCAGATCAGCAACATGGTCACTTCCCTCGGTTCCGGCTGGCAACTGTTAACCGCTGCAGCCTTCATTTCGATGGCGCTGCCGATCGTGGTCTTCTTCGCCTTCCAGCGCTACTTTGTCCGGGGTTTGCTCGCCGGGTCGGTCAAGGGTTAAAGACAACCCGGTTGGTGTATATTCCATGTTCCGTCAGAACCGTTCCTTCAGATCGGTTTGACGGAACTTTGGTGCTCAGCACTCTTGGGGAAATGGGTAGGGCTTGCCGAAAGGGCCTTTTCAAAAGGAGATTTTACTTTTGATCCAGGGAATACGCTCCGCGTTCCTACAGATGCTGTGTAACCGCATCGACATAACGAAGGTGCCGTTCAGCAGCCGCGGTTCCAGGTTGCTGATCTATCGCCAGGAGGAGGGGCATGCGTTGTGTGTCAAATTTGCGGAGCGTTTGATGATACTAGATTCGGATCTTGAAGCGCACCGCCTTCGGCCTCCATATATTACCGACCTCATGCTGTTAGATGAAAATGGGGTGTCGCTTTCGTTTGAGCTCACGACCTACCCCCACGCGCTCTTCTTTGAGACTTCCATAGGGGTATTTAAACTCATCTTGCATCCGTCTGACAGCATCATGATCGCGGTACCAGACGGGCGTGTGGCAGGCGTTCGTATGAAGGTCGATGGAAGGTACCACACCATCAAAACCCTGCACGTGCATTCCCCAGGGGGATGGATAAAGCGGGAGAGCGGACCTTTGCAAGGTGGCGTTCGGCATGAGTATATTATCGGACCCGGAGAGGGCATGGCACTGACGCTCACGCCTGGGCGACCGGGCGTGATATATGATCCACCAGAGGCATTTTCTAAGGCCCTGTCCAACGCCGAGTGTGTCTGGGATGAATGGTTTGCCCGCGTGCCAGAGATCGCTGGACCCTATCAGGAGCAGTACTACTATGCCTGGTGGGTACTGGCCAACAACCTCGTCTCGCCGCTCGGCCATTTGATGTACGAGGGTTTGATGCCATCCAAGCATCAATACATCGGCGTATGGAATTGGGATGCGGCATTCCATGCAATCGCGCTGCGGCATGCCCATCCCGGGTTGGCCAGGGACCAGATACGCATCCTGCTCGAAAATCAGCTACCCGATGGCATGCTGCCCGATGTTGTTCATGATGAAGGGATTGTTGATCAAATCGATCACCCCTTCACAGCGCAAGTGACCAAGCCGCCTGTGTTGGCCTGGGCCGCTTTGAAGATCCATGATACCAATCCAGATCTGTCGTTCTTGAGGGAAATCTATCTCGGCCTGGTGCGGTGGAATCAATGGTGGTTCAGTGCGCGCCGCAGCTTGCTCGAGAACCTGGCGGCCTATCACCATCCCTACTCATCGGGCCTGGATGACAGTCCGTTATGGGATCACGGATTCCCTGTGACATCTCCGGACTTGAATACCTATCTCGCCATACAGATGGATTCGCTGGGTGTGATGGCAGACATCCTTGAGCTCCCAAAAGAAGCTGAGGTGTGGCGCCGTCGCGCACAAACTACGTTAAAATCCATGCTGGAGGTAATGTTCGACGCGGAACAAGGCTGGTTCTGGGCGGTTCATGAGAAGGGTGTGATCGATGAGCTTACGCCGTTCAACTTGCTTCCGCTTTGGACGGGACAGCTTCCACCGGAAGTCACTGCGTTAATCGTCCAACGCCTTACCGACCCTGATCTGTTCTGGGCAAACTATCCATTGACCACGGTGGCACGCAATCGCCCAAGTTATCAACCGAGCATGATGTGGCGCGGTCCGGTATGGATCAACATCAATTACATGTTTATTGAAGCACTCAAACGTGTCGGACGGGAGCGATTAGCGCATGCGCTGCGTTCGAGCACGCTAGAGATGATCAATCAACAATCGGGAATTTTCGAGTATTACCACCCCGAGCAGGGGACACCTCCAGAAACAGCAGCCCCGATGTTTGGCTGGAGCGCGGCGTTGTTTATCGACCTGCTTATCCAACAATCCAGAGAGTCTGTCCAGTAATCTCTTAATCAATCGACCGAAGCAGCGCGTCATCGATGGTGGGATGACCGGGTAACCCTTTTAGAAACCTATCGTGATAAAACGCGCCTGGGTGTCGATGGCAATGAGGTCAGCCTTCCAGTCGCGACCCTACGTCAGTATCTGAAAGGAACCCTGGGGTTGGTTGAGGAAGCCTTCGCCCAGAATACGCTAGCAGTGCACGAAAATGGGGTCCCGGCTAGCTACCTTCGCTACGAAGCCGGCGAATATCAAACTCTTGGAAAGAAAGACCGCAATGGATGGACCCCGGTCAAGGTTCAAAGATTCGAGCCCAGATCTGTCGCGATGTTTCTTGAAGGGGCTGTTCATTACATGCGGACTTTCCCGGAGCAAGCAGAGCAGGTCTATAAAAGCGTGCGTGCGAGCGAGCTCTATGATCAGGAGTTATTGATGTTCAGGGTTTGCGAGCCGCTTGAAGGTGAACCACCCGAGTTAGGTCGGATCACTGCTTATCCAACAGGATGGCTTGAGCATGCATCGATCTACACCCATATGTCTTTTAAATGGTTATTGGAGTTGCTGCGAGCGGGACTATATGATGCCTTCTTTGACACGCTCAAGACCTGCCTGCCTCCCTATATGGAGCCGGAGGTTTATGGCCGCAGTCTGCTTGAGAACAGCTCATTTATCGTAAGCAGCTTGTACCAGGATCAGAGCAAGCACGGTCAGGCATTTCAACCCAGACTGAGTGGGGTGACCGCTGAATGGCTGCAGATCTGGACGATGATGGTGGCTGGACAACAACCATTTAAGTTGTCTGACTCGAACGAACTGATCCTCTCGCTGGAACCGGTACTGCCTGATTGGATATTTACTAAGAAAACGACAATTCAAAGATTTGGCGACGACGAACAATTTGAGCTCCCAGAGAATTGTTTCGCTTGTCTACTCTTCGGGAGCACAAAGCTGATTTATCAAAACCCCTCCCGCCGATCCACCTATGGTGCTGACAGTGTGAAAGTCACCTCGGCCATAGTTCACTACAAGGATGGCCGCGAAGTACATGTGGATGCAGGATTCTTTGAAGGAGATCTTGCAAGGGATGTGCGTGAGGGCTTGATAGAGAGCATTCACGCCACATTAGGTTAAGTGCACTCAGGGCAGGTTGTTAAAAAAGATTGAGCATCATCTACAGATGAGCAAGGGTAAATCGCTCTGGCGCAGCATCTGCTCAACCGTGCTGCCGCTGAAGATCTCCAACCAGGGATTGGCAGTGTAGCCTCCCATCAGGATCAGGTCGGTCTCGAGGTCTTCTGCGAGGGAGAGAAGAGCATCCACCGGTTGACCTTCAATACGGTGGTACGCAACTCTGTCGTGTGCTTCGAGGTAGGCGCGCGCATCATCAAGCGCAGCTTGCCTGGCCCCGGGTTTCTCCAGAACCAGTGTGACGTGGAGCGGGATATCCAGGTTGGCGCTGAGATACCCGGCCAGGTAAAGCGCCTCCCATGCTTTTGGCGAACCATCAAAGGCGAGCAGCAGGTTCTGGACCTGAGAGATAGTTTTCGGCACTGTCAGCACCGGCCGTGGGCAGCGATGCAGGATCGTTCGCAATCCAGAGCGGAAACGGCTAGCGGGTCCAGGCTGCGGTGGGTGGTTCAAGGAGAGCACGATCAAATCCATCCAGCGCGACCATTCGCATACCAGCCGGGGGATCTTTCCCTGGGCATCATGATAGGTGCCACCCAGACCTGCTTGCCGGCAGCGTCCCTGGAAAATCGTTCGAAGCCCCTCATTATGTTGGGGATCATCGACCCCACGAGGGTGTATATGCAGTCCATGCAGGTGTGCGCCTTCCTGGCTGGCGATGACGATCGCCTGATCAAGCGATTCCCAATGCTCGGGGTTCTCGCCCAGCGGGACAAGGATCTCGGGGAAGATCTGATTTGTATCCGTGCGGATGTTCAAGCGCTCACGGCGCCAATGTCCGGGACGAGGACCGCGCTCGAGTTGATCAGGTGTGATCCAATCATAAAGGCGGGCACCGAGGCGAGAGATAACACGACGGGGTTTTAGGCTGAACTGAGAAGCCAGATCAGCAGCTGCTTCACTGGGAGGGATCGTCACATCTAACCCATCTTGCAGTGCCTGGCGATGTTCGGAAACCCACAAATAGAGATCTGCATCACTTCTTAGGGGAAAATCATCAAGGATCGCGCTCGTTTGGATCGCCGTTACCATGGGTTGGTAGACATACTCATACCAATGAAGAACGGCCTCTGGATAGGGGATATCGCGCTGTTGGTCGATGCCCATAAAGAAGCGATGGACCTCGATGTGCTCGAGCAGGATTCGATACTTCCCCGGCACGGTAAGGCTGATTTCGGTATTCGGCACGAGGGCCCGCAGACTGGTGGTCTCGAGAAAACCGGCATATTCCCCCTTGAGGATGAGATCATCAGGCTGGATCCCCGGTTCTAGTGGGACATCGGATCGAACTTCGGTCACGTATGCTTGAATATGGGTTGCCCCGGTTTGCTGCATGACGGACACGCGGTGATTACCGTCGCGCACAAAATAGACCTCCCCGAGCTGGTAGACCTCGATCGGCGGAAATCCCGTGAGACCGTCCGCCATCGCTTTAACCTGTGTCCAGCGTAGGCGATCGGTGTCCCGTTTTGGCAGGAAACTGCGCGTGAAATCGGCATACCGTCCGACACTGCCAACGATGGCGTTGATGGGGATTTCCCGCAACACCTGTCCGGATGATTCAAGGGCGTGAAGCTTGGCGCGGACGTCTTCGTAGGAAAGCAAGGCTGTGGAACGACCAGTGAGGCGCGCCAGGAAAATTTCGTAGCCAGCCTGTCGTCGGGCGGCGAGAAACTCCTGGGTGGTGCGAGGGCCAGATTCAAACGGAGCGTTCACGGCGTTTTCCGATCTGACCGGCCAGCAGTGAGGCAGAGAAGTAGATCATGATGGGCTCGAGATCTGTAGGCAACGATTCAAGGACCAAATTCGTTCCGGATTCAGGGTGTTGGAGAAGGACCGGGGGTGACGGTAGCGAGATAATCACCCTGCAGCCACCCCTCACGTGTTTCGCCCAATTGGGTTGTGTAACGCACCTGCCACCAGACTGAATCCTCGATCAGCACAGGCCCAGCGAGGACGAGTATATCGAGCCCCTCATTCACAAAACCAATATGAGCCGCTGCTGGATCGGGTGTAAAGCGCACAACCGCACCAATTCCACCAGTTTGACTCACCAGCGCGGGCCACGGTGTTGCCGTGGGAGTGGCCGAGGCGGTTGGTGTGATCGTTGGCGTGCGCGTGACGGTGGGTGTGCTGGTAATGGTCGGTGTGAGCGTCGCGGTTGGCGTGGCTGTTGGTGTGGCAGTTTGGGTTGGTGTTGGCGTTGGTGTTGGCAATGCAGCCAGAACGGAGGCGCCCAGGCTGGTGACCCCAAGCAATGCCACGAGTGCCAACAATACGACAGCGGCAGCCAGGGAATAGAAGGCGCCGGTGAGCGGGCGAAAACCGGCTACCGCCAGCGTGCTGGCCGATACGACGATTGTCCAGGCAAGATGCAGTCCAAATGTTAGCAGCGCGCCCTGCATTAATTCAGGGTTTCCGGTCACCCATCCAATCGCACCAGCCGACAGCGGGAGAAAGAGCTCATAGGCCAGGGCAACGCTGGGGAGTGGTGCAATCTGCTCGTCACGTGAGAGCTTGAGCGTGATCAACACGGCAGCGATCATCACGATGGCAAAATCGATCAAATTGAGCTTTACATGACCCTGTGCCAGTAGGTAGGTTGGTCGATCACCGAGAGGCAGGCCGCCGGCAAGACCGGCCGTGACTGCAAGGACCAGGGAGGCGATCAGAAAGCTGGCCAGCATGCGCAGGAAGAAACGCGGTGAACCGGAAACGGCCGAAAGGGCGATCCCGAGCAAAGGCGCTAAACGGGGAGCAAGGAGCGCGCCGCCAACGAGCAGGGCTCGCTGGTCAAAGCGGAATCCAAATCCAAGAGCAATACCTGCCAGCAAGGCCAGGACGAAGAAATCGATTCCTGGTGAGACTAGTTTGGCAAGACCTTCCAGGAAGGCTTCGCGCTCATCTGCGCGCAGCTGGGTGAGCATGCGGCGAGCGCGACGGCGTCTCGCACGGGTGTGCTGCTCCAAGGGATCAAAGCTTTCGCTGGGTTCCAGAGTCATTGGCGTAAGGTCGCAACAAGCCGCACGGGGTGTTTGAGCAGATCCAATGCGCTGAGGATGTCGGTGGCCAGTAGGTCGGCGTTATGCAGTGCGCCGGTTGCCGTTCCCTCTGGAGAGAGCAGTGCGATACCAATCGCTGCTTCACGCAGCATACCGGCATCGTTGTTTCCTTGACCGATCGCGACGACTGTGTGTGCGTCGAGTTTCATCACATACTCAGCTTTTGCTTGCGACTCATCTCCTTTTGGAATACGCACGCCCACCAGGCCTAATTGCTCATCGATGGCGCCCTGTTGACCGTGCGTATCGGCAGTAAGCAGGTGCAGTTGTAAACGATCTCCTAAGGCCAGAAGGGATGAACTCACCCCTGGCACAAGCCGTCCATCCATTGCCAGTGTGCCATTTACGTCAGAAACGAGATGCTGCAGCTGGATGATTCCACGACCGGGCACGTTCAGCTCAATCAAACCGTCCTCCTAGGGGACGATCGATTATAGCATCGCGCGGAAGGGGTAGCCACAGAAGGTGTCGTCGTGCAACCCAGGTGTTTAGGTTGTGTTTTGGGGAGTATCGGCTGTTTACAAGTGACGGAGGACGATGATCGCTGTGTCATCAAACTGCATCGCACCATCGACAAATTCATCAATACCTGCAATCAGCGCATCGTGGATGCGTTGGGCTGTTTTTTTGTTCTGTTTTTCCACAAGCGTATGCAGGCGTTTGACCCCGAAGAATCCACCCTCTGCATTGCATGAGTCAGTGACCCCATCCGTATACAGGATGAGCGCATCCCCTGAATTAAGGATGAGATCACTCACACCCCACTCTTGTTCTTTAAGCACGCCCAGTGGGGGGCCGGTCCGTGATAGGGCAGCGAGATCCCTTTGCTCCGCTTGTAAATGAAGCGGTGGGGGATGGCCGGCATTGCAGTAGGTCAGCACCCCGGATTCCGGGTTCAAAATACCATAGAAGCTGGTCAGGAAGTGACTTCCCCCAAGATGGAGGAGCAAGCGTTGATTTGTTTCTTCGAAGACGGCAGCGGGAGAGTCGGGAAACTGAAGGGCATAGCTCCATATCAAGCTCCAGCTCATTGCCATCAGCAGTGCGGCGGGAACACCTTTGTCAACAACATCTGCAATCAGTAGACCATAGTGCCCGTTGGGAAGCTGGATGATATCGTAAAAATCCCCCGAGGTCTCGTGTGCAGAACGCAGGGATGCGGCAATATCCCACGAAGGGATTGTGGGCATCGTGCTTGGCAAGAAACTGGACTGCACCGCGCCGGCCAGGTTGAATTCACGCTGCATGCGCTTGTTGATTTTCTCAAGGCTTTGTTGCAGACGGCGGAGAGACAAATGGGTTTCCGTCCGTGCCAGGACTTCTTCAACCTGGAAAGGCTTGGTGATGTAATCAACACCACCATACTGAAAGGCCTGGACTTTGTCTTCGACCTGATCCAGCGCACTGATGAAGATGATGGGAATGTGCGCGGTACGTTCATCCT
The DNA here is from genome assembly GCA_041554155.1 of Anaerolineales bacterium. GTDB lineage: Bacteria > Chloroflexota > Anaerolineae > Anaerolineales > E44-bin32 > E44-bin32. The sequence continues at coordinate 5,345 of JBFFMI010000048.1, read as the reverse complement.
GCTTCAACTGTGTGCAGACTTCATAGCCATCCATCTCGGGCATACGTACGTCGAGCAAGATGAGGTCTGGTGGCGATGTGCGGGCCGATTCAAGTGCCCTGGGACCACTGGTTACAGTCCGGACTCCGTAACCCTTTTCTGCAAGGGTTTGCGATAAGAGTCGGAGGTTTGAGGGCATGTCGTCGACGACGAGAATATCGCCACGTGCTTCTTTGGGAGAGCCACTCATTCCATAGCCTCCGCTTGATCGAGAAGTGCGAGGATAGACTGATGGTCGTAGGTATCGGCGAGTTGCCGCAGGTAATCAGCGATTAGAGGCATACCGGCTTCGATGGCGTCTATCAACGTGTGTATCTGGTTGGAATATCCGAGTAAAGTGGTCTGGCGCAGTTCCTGACGCCAATCCGATGGTAGCTCAAGTAATTGTGTGACAAATTCGGGTATATCTACAGCGGTAAGCTCAGGTACGGTTGGAGCGATATCTTCGTATGTGAAGGTGACGCCGAGGTATTGGTAGAGTGTATCAAAGAGCTCTTCTTCACGGAACGGTTTGCGCACGTAATCATCGCATCCTTCAGAAAGGATGATCTCGCGATCTTCCTCCAGAGCGCTAGCGGTCAGGGCAATGATCACAGTTGCCTGGCCTTTGGTTGTGGATTTAATCTGGCGCGTAGCTTCGTAGCCATCCATGCCAGGCATACGCATATCCATCCAGATCAGGTGGGGTGACCAGGAATCCCATATCTCTATCGCTTCACGGCCATCCCCGGCCTCTTTCACCTCAAATCCAAGCGGCTCCAACAAGCGCACGAGCAACAAGCGATTAGCGGCGTTGTCATCGACGACCAGGAGCCGATAGGTGGGCTGTCCCGGCGTGAGGCCGGAGACAACCCGTTTTGGTTCAACCTGAAGGGTTTCTAGCGCGTCAGCGACAACCACGGGCAGCAGCAGCCTGAAGATGCTCCCCTCACCAATCTGTGATTCGATCGTGAGTTGGCCGCCCATCAATTGAGAAAATTGCTGACTGATGGAAAGTCCGAGACCGGTACCCTCAGTAAGCTGCTGGCCGGCATCGGCCTGGACAAAGGGCATGAAGATCGTCTCTTGATCTTCGGGGGGAATCCCGGGGCCAGTATCCTCGACCTCAAATAGCAGTAAAAGTTGTTCGTCAAGTTCACTATTTTTTTCTGGGCGCTCTTCCGATAAACAGCAACGCAGGGCAATGCCACCTTTCTCTGTAAATTTTGTGGCATTGCCAAGCAGATTCATCAGGATCTGGCGCAGCTTACTTTCATCAGCAATAACAATAGGTGGCACTTGTGGTGCCAGATCAAAATCGAGGGTGAGGTTCTTCTGCTCCGCCCGGAGCCGGAACATTTGCTCTAGGCCGTGCAAGAGTCGATGAAGATCGAAGGTCGCAACCTTGAGCGTCGCCCGGCCCGCCTCGATTTTGGAAAGCTCAAGCACTTCGTTGATGAGACCCAGGAGGTGTTGGCCGCTGCTCTGGATCATCTTCAAGTTTTCGCGTTGTTCCTGATTAAGCACACCCCCGCGACCCAACCGGGCGGTACGGATCATGAGTTGGCTGAAACCAATGATGGCGTTCAATGGCGTGCGCAACTCATGGCTCACGTTGGTCAGGAAAACACTCTTTGCGCGATTGGAAGCTTCGGCAGCTTCCTTTGCGACGCGCAGTTCGTGCGTGCGCTCTTCCACCTGGCGGGCCAACTCGCGCCGCTGTGCCTCGATGATCCGTATGCGCAGCGTTAATCCGCCTACAACTGTCCCGGCCAGGAATAAACCAACGAGGCTGATAAACCACCAGGTTTGCCAGAAGGGTCGCGGGATGATGATGCGGATCGAATCACCAACATCGTTCCAGACGCCATCGCTGTTTGATGCGATGACACGGAATGTGTAATCTCCCGGCGGGATGCCGGTGTAACTTGCAAAGCGACGGTTGCCGACAAAGTTCCAGTCGCGATCGAAGCCCTCCATGATATAAGCGTACTGATTTTCGTCCGGTGATGAATAATGCAGGGCTGCATACTCAAACGCCAGGAAATCATCCTGATAGGACAGCACGATTTCATCCGTTTCAGGGACGGCCTGTTGGAGAGCAGACTCCCCGCCGATCGGGATTGGCTCGTTGAAGAGCAGCATGTTGGTGATCACGACTGGTGGCACAAAGAGGTTATCGCGGATATCCAGCGGGTGAAAATAATTCAACCCGTTAATGCCGCCGAAGTACATCTCGCCATTGGGTCCCAACAGAGCTGAACTCTGGTTGAATTCGATGTCCTGTAAGCCGTCGGATATGTCGTAGTTCTTGAAGATTTCATTGACAGGGTCAAAGCGCGATAGGCCGCGATTCGTCGGGATCCAGAGCATTCCCAGCTCGTCTTCCAGGATGCTGTAGATCGTTTCGTTGGGTAAACCCTCTTTGACCGCGTAGGTCTTGAAAGTGCCTGTCGTCGGATCCATCTTAGATAGACCGCCTGAACTGCCGACCCACAAGGTCCCCTCGCGTGAGCGGTGCAGGGTGAGGATGGTGTTGTCGGGCAGCGACTCCGGATCCTCTGGATCGCTCTGATAGCGTGTGGTCTGCTCAGTTTCCCGATCGATATGGTTCAATCCGCTGGCGAAAGTGCCCAGCCAGAAACTCCCATCAGCATCTTCGAGCAAGGCAGTGACAAAGTTGCCGCTTATGCTGTTGGGATCACCTGGCTGGTTGGTATAAGATTGCGTCACCTGACCGGTCTCACGATCAAACTCGCTCAAACCAGTGCCCAGTGCGCCAAGCCAGAAACTGCCATCCATGGCCTCGTGGATCAGGAAGACTCCCGGTAGATCATAATGGGTGAAGGTCCTGAAACCACGATCAAGGCGATCCAAACCGACCGATGTGCCTGCCCAGATAGTCCCCTGGCTATCCTCGTAAACCCTCCAGACAAGATCGCCGCTCAGTGATTCTGGATCGGCCGGATCGTTCACATAGTGTCGGAATCCAGATGCTCCCGGGTAGGCTACATTGAGCCCAGCGCCCACCGTGCTGACCCATAATGCCCCCCGCGAGTCGATCACGATGCTCCACACACCATTGCTGCTCAAGCTGCTCGGGTCGGATGGTACGTTCCGCAGTGTGGCAAATTTCGCTTTCTGCCGGTCGTATCGATCCACGCCACCGCCGAATGTGCCGAACCACAGGATTCCCGAATTATCCTCAAAGATGGACTGGATATTGTCGATCGCGAGGCTGTCGGGGTTCAATGGGTCGAAGGTGTAATGCGTGACATCGTCAGAGGGTGGATCAATGCGGCTGAGACCGTCCCCATTGGTTCCCAACCAGATGGTTCCGGTGCTATCTTCGAATATCTCGTTGATCGCTTCGGATGCTATGCTGCTGGGATCTCCAGGATCACTGATGAAGTGTTTGAAATCGCCTGTCTCTGGGTTGAGGCGGTTGAGGCCTGAGGCGGTCGCTGCCCAAACGAGCCCATCGGCACCGATCCCAAGTGTTGTGATCCCGGCATCGAGCAAACTGTTGGGATCATCAGGATCCGGGATGTAATGGGTGAAAGTTTCGCTTTCGGGATCGAATTGATCCAGGCCACCGCCTGTGGCGATCCAGAGCCTTTCCCGGAAATCGATACCAAGATCGAACACTCCGTTGGCGATCAGTGAGTTACTATCCTCGGGATCATTGAGATAGCGTCTAATGTCATCAGTATTTGTATCCAGGCGGTTGAGGCCTAACCCGGTACCAACCCATAGATTCCCTGCGGTATCAACGGCCAGGTCGGATATCGGATTGGCGCTGAGCGAATTGGCTTCAAGGGGATCATTTAAGTAATGGGTGAAATTTTCCGTGAGCGGATCGTAGCGATCCAGACCGCCGTTTGTACCGACCCAAAGCGTGCCATTGTGATCAACAGCTAAAGCGGTGACCAAGTTGTCGATCAAGCTCGATGGATCTTCCGTATCGTGCCTGAAGATGCGAAATTCATAACCGTCAAAGCGGTTCAAGCCGTCCTGGGTGCCAAACCAAAGGAACCCGCGCTCGTCCTGGGCTATTGCGCTGACCACACTTTGGGAGAGCCCATCCTGCAGAGAGATGTGATCAAAGGTAACCGTACCGCGTGATCTCTCGGGGAAGTTTCGCAGCCAGGGGGGATCCTGCCAGCGGCTTTCGGCGTATGCCGTCGGGGGGAGCGCTGTCGCCGTGGGAACTTGGGCCTCAGGGGTTGCCAGGGTTGTACAGCTGGTGAGGAAGGAAAGCACCAGAGAAAATCGAACCGAGCGAACCATTTTGTGGTGGAAGTTGCGCATAGATAGGATCCTGTCCATCAAGTCGAGCTACCAAACCAATCTGGATTATCGCATATCAAATATCGCTGAACAATCAAAGGGGTTCAATCCAGCACTGTCGCAGGAACGTTTATTGGCCCTCTTCGGGTGAGGATGCGAAGCTTGATGTAGAATGGCGCATCCGGTACGCTCGAGGCGGTCATGGAAGGACGTATCGAACTTCCCTCACCATCCTATCGCGGTACCCGTACTCTGGAAGAGGTATTGGTTAAAAGGCGCTCCAACCGGTCCTTCCTTGATCGACCAGTTGAATGGGCTGCAGTCGGTCAGATCCTCTGGGCCGGGCAAGGCATACGCGACCGTTCCGGGGGCCGTACGGCGCCCTCAGCCGGGGGTCGTTACCCTCTCGATCTCTATATCATTACAGAAGGGGGGGTTGGACGCTATATCCCGGAAGAACATGTGGTTGAGGGGCTGCTGGTCGCCGACCTGCGTGAAATGCTTTACGCCGCAACACATTTTCAAGAATCGCTCAAGCAAGCACCACTTGACATCGTGATCATGGCTGAGATCGCCCGGGCGGATCACCAGTATGGCGCAGAAAGTGCCGAGCGTTTTGCCTTGATCGAGGCCGGTCATGTGGCGCAGAACATCTTGCTGCAAGCGTATGCGATGGGACTGGCGGGGGTCGCGTTCGGAGCGTTCTCAAATGAGCAGATTGTGGACGCTTTGCAGCTCAAAGGAGAGCAAACACCGGTGTACGTCATCGCCATCGGATATGCGCGAGGTTAGGTGCGTCATTAAGCAAAATGAGGGCAGTGTGAATTCCAATCCTCGCGCTGTTTACTCCCAAAACCTTGCTATTCTTCACTTACCTCAGAGCAAGCACGACGACGAAGGTTGTGATTAGGGTGACCGCCAGATCTGTCACCAGTGCACGCCGGCGGTAATTGCCGCTGAGATAGGGAATGTTTATCGCTGCAAGCAGGGCGAGGCTGGAAGGCCGCTGGAGCAAAAATAACGCCAGGGTGAGGAAT
>JBFFMI010000047.1:0-14707 GCA_041554155.1 Anaerolineales bacterium | reverse complement strand
GATCAGGTAGCGGATGACGCCCTTCCATCGGGTCATACGGATATTAAAGATCGTTACGACGGGTTCCAGGCCGATTGCGGAATTGTTGGCGAAGACCCAATCATTCACTTTTCCGAGGTCGATCCTGCGGGTCTTACCCTGAATGATGGTGGCAACCGCTTGCTCAAGTGCTAGAGGATGGCCGAGATTATTTACAAGGTCGTTTGCTGTCCCAAGGGGTATGATCCCCAAGGGGCCCAATATACCTTCCGGTTTTGCTTGATAAAGACCGTTCACAACTTCGCCAATTGTGCCGTCCCCGCCAGCCACGATGATGGTCTGCTCAACATCCTGGCTGATGGTTTTTGCCAGTTGTGTAGCATGGGTCGGTTCATCGGTCTTATAAAATTGCACATCAACAGATTGCTGGCTGTATATTTCCTGCAATCGAGGTAAAGCATCAGCGGCTTTCCAACGGTTTGAGTAGGGATTGAGAATAACGCTGTATTTCATTGCTACCTCAGATCAAGAAGCGCAGGAAGATAGTGGCCAGCCCAAGGAACAAGGCAAATCCAACGCTGTCTGTTATCGATGTCACAAGAACGGAGGAGGCCAGGGCAGGGTCGAGTTTTAGTGCTCGCAGGAAAAGAGGAACCAATGTGCCAACGACTGTGGCGATCATCATATTTCCGAGCAGCGATAGCCCCAGGATCAACCCAAGATAGGGTTTATCTGTCCAGAGGTATACCCCAAATCCGGCTGCAGCCCCGACGAAGATCCCTTGCACGAGCCCGACAAGGGCTTCCTTGATCAACGTGCGAAGTGCATCTGAAAGCTCGATCTCTCCTAAGGCTATCGCGCGCACAATAATCGCTAGGGTCTGGGTTGCGGTATTTCCACCCAGGCCAGCCACAACCGATTGAAACGCGGCCAACAAGGCTACCTGGGCTATGGTTGCCTCGAATTGTGAGATCACCCAGGAGGCGAAGAGTGCGGTCAGGCCGCTCACATACAACCAGGGGATACGCCGCCGGACAGATATGCCGATCGAACTGTCAACCGAGAGATCCGCATCGGCAACATTGGCCAGGCGGTAAATATCCTCCGTCGCCTCATCTTCGAGCACATCCATCAAGTCGTCGTAGGTGATCATCCCCCACAAAACGTTGTTCTCATCCACCACCGGCATGGCAGCCAGGTCATACCGGACCATGATGCGCGCCGCATCTTCCTGATCCATAGATGTTGATGCCGATATCACAGTTGAATCCATAACCGTTTCGATGGACGAATCTGGGGCGGAAACGACGAGATCGCGTAAGCCGACAACCCCCAATAATTTACGCTCATTATCCACGACGTAGAGGTAGTAGGGTGTATCTGAACCGAGAGGCGAGCGCCTAAGCAACTCGATCGCCTCATTCGTCTTGATACCACGCGGGAGCGTGACCAGTGAGGTGGTCATCAAGCCGCCCGCTGTTTCATCTGGAAAGCCTAGCAGCGGCAGTACGTCCTCTGCCTCATCCATGCGCGCGAGTGCTTGTGCGGCGACATCCGGTGCCAGGTCGCCGAGGACATCGGCAGCCTCATCCGGCTCCATCGCATCTAGAATGTTGGCCAGGAAGTGGGGTTCGAGCGATTCGGCGACACCGGCGGCATCGTCGTCATCCAATTCTTCGAGGAGATCCGCCGTGTCATTAATATCCAATTGGGGCAGGATAACGGCCTGATCTTGATCCGTCAGATCGGCAAAGGCATCCGCCCGATCGACCGGGTGTAATTGGGTTAGGGCATTAATGGCGTCGCCCAGCCGGTCAGCAACGAGCGCGGCTCGGATCTGATCCAGCGTTGCTTCGATCTCAGCGGGCTCGAAGAACTCTTTTTTGGGCGAAGGTTGGCTCATAGGGTTTTAACCTCAATCCTGATGTGGCAGCGATGCATCAACCGATTTCCTGGCCTTCACTGTCGCCTTGCAATGGCGATCAAGGCCAGAACGCATTGGTTCAAAGGTTCGTCTTTTTACGGCTCAATATGGATCGGGGCGAGCGGTGCAAGCACCTGGGAGCCCCAAAAATAATCAGTGCGGATAGCGAGTTCCGCCCATGTGCCGATTCTAGCATTGGCAGTACGGCTCGTCAAAATTTGAAGTTTGGCGATAAGAGAAAATTGGGGGGTGTAATCAACCGGGTGATTCTCGGGCGGGTCAGCGCATCGCACCCAGCATCATCAGCGTGCTGCTCATGGCCAACTCTCGGAGATAGCTGACCTCAATCCTGTCCCCAGGTTCGTACTTAAATAACACGTTGCGGAATGGATGGTCAGCGTCGATCTGTTCGTCATTCAATGCCAGGATGATATCGCCCCGTTGCAAGCCCGCCCTTTTAGCCGGTCCAGCTGGATCGATATCCGTTATAAAGATGCCTCGTTCAGAGGGTAAGCGATAGCGCACTGCAAGTGACGGCGTAATATTTACCCAGCGAATGCCGGGGTATGGTCTTTCGAAAAATCCCTGCGCGATGAGCTGATCCGCAATGGCCCGCGCGGTATTGCTGGGAATAGCGAAACCGAGGCCTTCCGCCGTCGCGCCACCCCCGGATCCACGTACGATCAGTGTGTTGATCCCAACAACCTGCCCAGAAGTGTTCAGCAGAGGGCCCCCTGAATTTCCTTGGTTGATGGCTGCGTCTGTCTGGATCATACCTTCCAGGAAGTAATCCTTTTCAATTTCGATCCGGCGCTCAACAGCGCTTACGACACCCTGTGTGACTGTGTTGGTGAAATCCCCCAGGGGTGAGCCGATCGCTACAACCGGTTCCCCGGCTTTGAGTGTGTCCGAATTTCCCCATGCTGCCGGGCTTGGTAGCTGCCCTTCAACTTTAAGAACAGCGAGGTCGGAATACTCATCTACACCGATCAGATCGGCATTTCTGGTAGTACCATCGGCCAGGATGACGTCGAGTGTCCTGGCACCACTCACGACATGATTGTTGGTCACGATGTAGCCATCTCTAGAAATGATCACGCCCGATCCACTTGAAGCACTTTCTAGCGATCCGCCAAAGAATGTTCGCTGGGGTGGTAGATTGTTGATGACGGTAACGACGGCCGGACCCACAGCTTCAACCACCTGTGTGACGGAAGTCTCTACCAGCACGCTGATCGGGGCTGGGATGAGCGAGGGAGTTGGGTAGGGCAGCGCACTTGGCACAATTTGATTAACAATGCCAACCGCAACTGCCCCGATCAAACCGCCGATGAGTCCTGCAAGTATGGTTACGAGAAGAAGTGAGCGCAACCTTACATAGCGGTACCTGGTGTGCCGGATGGGCCGTTTCGGTTCTGTTGGAAGGGGTGTGATTGGGGGCTCCATATGAAACGATCCCGCAGTGTTATCAGGATCGCCTGCGACCGCCGATACCCATCACCAGGAAAGCGTAGTAGAGCAGCTGCGAGAGTGCCGCAGCTAGCGCTGCCACGTAGGTGAGTGCTGCCGCGTTCAAGACCGCATTCACTCCCTGGCGTTCCTCAGCATGGTAAATCAAGCCCGAGTCGCTGAGAAGTTGGCGTGCTCGTGATGAGGCATTAAATTCCACCGGGATCGTCGCTAAAGCAAAGATCGCACCAAGCCCAAACAAGCCCACGCCTATCCAGGCTAATTGTGTTCCGAGTGCGCTTCTCAGGAGCAGCCCGAGGAAAATAAAAACCCAACCTAGTGTCGAGCCGATGTTGACAGCTGGGACCAACGCCGCTCGTAATTTGAGCGGGGTGTAGCCATGCTGATCCTGAAGGGCGTGGCCAATCTCATGTGCAGCAATCGCCACAGCTGCAACCGACGGGCTATTGGCCACGCCGGCGGAAAGACGCAGTGTTTTTGTGCGCGGATCGTAATGGTCGGAAAGCTGACCTCTTGCAGGCTCTATCTGAATGTCGGTCAATCCACTTTCGGCGATGAGATGCCGGGCGGCTTCAACTCCGTTTATGTTGGTGTAATTTCGGACCTGGCTCCAGCGACTATACGCGCTTTTAACCTGCCATTGTGCCAGCATCATGAGAATCAAGGCCGGAGCCATGATGATCAAGTATGTTGGGTCAAAGAAAAACATATTGCTATCCCTCTATCGCTCTAAATTCATATACTTCAACCGATGGCAAACTACCTGAAAGCAGCTCAATGGCCCGGTCCAATTGTGGATCCACACCAGCCTCAAAATCAGCTTCGGTCAACGCAACTTCGATATCCGGAGTAAGCCCTAGGTCCTGGATTAAATCGCCATTAGGGGTGAACCAGCGAGCGACTGTCACTCGCACTGCACCCTGTTCATTATCAAGCGGCACCCAATTCTGGACGGATCCCTTGCCGAAGGATGTTTCCCCGATGAGGGTGCCACGTTCGTAGTCCTGAATGGCACCGGCGACAATTTCTGAGGCCGATGCCGATCCAGCATTGATCAGCACAGCTAAAGGCATGTCAGTGGCGAGACCGCGGCCGCTGGCATCATAGGTTTGCTCGCTCCCATCACCAAACTTTTCTGTCAGGATCAGCCCCTCATCAATGAATTCAGAGCTAACGTCGATCGCTGAAAATAAGAAGCCTCCACCGTTTCCGCGTAGGTCAACAATCAGTGCAGCGGCACCGTCTTGCTTCAATGAGCGGATCGCATCCCGCAGATGTTCAGACGTGTCATTGGAGAAGGAGAAGATCTGGATGTAGCCGATCTTTTCGTCTATCAGTTCAGCCTGTACGCTGGGGATTTCGATGTTGCCCCGCTCGATTTCAAACGCAAGCACTTCATCGCCGCGCTGGATGGTAAGCACAACGATCGAGCCAGCAGGCCCGAGGACACGGCGAACAACCAGGTTAGGGTCAATCCCGGTGACATCCTCGCCATCGATGGCAATCACGATGTCGCCGGGGGCCAACCCAGCTTCCTCGGCGGGTGAGCCTGGCATGGGTGAGACGATCGTGAGATATTCGCCTTCGGTATCAACCCAGGCGCCAATCCCTTCGTAGGATCCTTCGAGCGGGATATTCGCCTGAAGATAGGTGTCTGGATCCATATAGGAGGTTTGCGGATCGCCGATCGCGTTTATCGCTCCCTCAATGGCGCCACGCATGAGCGCTTCGTCATCAAGCGGTTGATCCACAAAATCTTCGTGGACGATGTCCCAGGCTTGCCAAAAAGGTGCGAAGAGATCCTGCGCTTCTTCAGGTGGCTGGGTGGTGTACTCGTCCTCCTCACCGACGGAGAGAATTTCCATTACTTGATCGGCGCGCTCTGCTAGGATGCCTCCAGAACTGAGATCGCTGGCAACGAAGCCGATCGCCAGACCAGAGATAAAGACGCTGACTGTGAGGAAGAACGCGGCAAAACTCCCGAAAAGAATCCACTTAATGTGCGAATTGTTCATCACGATACCCTTCAACCGAAGATTTCTATTCTGGGAAGAATAACACAGGAATATAAGATATTTATGAGCATTCTGAGTAAGACCGTACTGTTTTGGCTGGGTAGATAGGGATGCAGCTGATGACCCAGCTATAAACTGTCGATACCGAGGGCAATAGCAAAAACACCCAACTATTCCAAGTCGGGTGTCTGTAATCGTCTCATAGTCTTGTGTCTACTCCATCCGCATAAGTTCCCTGCCTTCCATGATATTCGTACGGTAAACGCACGAATCTTCTCCAATCCCCAAGAATTTCAGCGTACGACCATCGAAGGTCCATCTATAAGTTGCCGGTCCTTTAATGCTGCAGGATGATAGATCAGTACTAACCTCTGTGTATTTATCGCCTTCTATTGAATAGGTTCCGGTGATATGTTCATTGCCGAGAGAGTTTGATATTTCGAAAGTTCCATCTTCTGAAAATGAAAAGTAAAGCTCGTCGGCCATCAATAATATCTGATTACTTGAGCCACCAGGAGTCGACTCATAAAAGTCTCCTGTTGGGAACTCTTGAGTACGGGCACAAGCGGATGACACCAATATTAGGAGTAGTAGAACTAGTCCAATACGAATTTCTCGCATTGTGATCTCCTCTCGTAATGAGTGCTACGACTTCGTATCGGGTCGGAACTTGTCACAATAGAAAAACTAAAGCGAGAACGTGCTTACATCAAGTTTCGTAGATAATACCTAGGACATCGCTAACAGGACTACCTCACTTCAAGCGGTGCTGCAGGATAAGTGATCCATCCCCCCTTGTCAGTCCACTCAATACACCCAAGGGCATATAATCCGGGTTTGAATTCATATACTTTTGCGCGCGGATCATTAATCACGAGGCTTCCACTCTGGATAACGGACCAATCTGGCGCCCAATTATTCGTCTCTTTCAGCAGAAGAATTTCGACAAAGTCCTGCCAGTCATAGCCGTCTGGGATCAACCGGACATCATCATTTACGCGCTTTTCCGAACGGTTATCATAGATAAGCTTTACTTCCCCTGCTCGGATCGCAGAAGGTCCCTCATATTTGCACGATCCAGGTTCAAAGATTACCGTGAGTTCATCTACTGTGACCACTTCGACCGATTCCCCCCTGTTCCCGCAAGCCGCTATCAGTAAAAGCAACAGGATGAAGATCAGAGATGCGATGGTTATTTTCCGGATGTTCATCATTCTTCTCCTTAAAAAAACAACCTCGGTCGAGCTCGGGGACGATGAGGATTGGTGAGAGCTCCCGCATAATTGCTCACGGTGACGTACTTCACATAATACGGCACAAAGGGTGGAGGATCAAGAGACGACAAAGTGTCCAGAAGCTGGGCGAGGGGTTACATTGTGCCAAGGTGAATATCTTTATAGGGCTGGTAAACCGCTCATGAAGTACCAGATCCTATTGACCTGGTTAGGGGATGTCCTGCAAATCAATTATTTGAATATTAGAGAAATATGAAAATTATTGGTAGGAGCTTAGGTGTGGCTCTGGTGCTTTTCTAGCCAGGTCGTCAGCAAATGCTTGAATTTTTCCGGTGAAGTCGCTTCGCTGAAGGCAAGGATGGCATGGCCATCCAGGGGGTAGAGTGGATGGCAAGATGTGGGCCAGGCCCCCTGCGGAGCTTCGATCACACCAGTCACCCTTTGCCCAAAGATTTCAGCCTGTTTCAGTTGTGGGACGATTTTTTCGGCTGTAATGAAGACTTTGTCTGCGATCAATGCAAGTTCCCGATCGATCCCCTGATTCTCCCCGATCCGTGCATTACCCCTGATATCGGCTTCGATAGCATGGATCACAGCTACATCGCAACCGAGTGCGGGAAAGGCGGTGAGCATCTCGCCGCTGTAAGGATCCTTTATCGATTTCACTTCCGGCCTGAGTTTGAGCAAGTCGGTGCCCTGCCAAGCAGGGGATGGCATGAAACCCACATCCGCTAGCTTGGCCCGGATGCCGTAGGCGAAACTGGCTTCTGATTCTTCGATGATCTTGATCGCGCCTCGATTTGCAGCCGCAGTAAAATGTGGCGCAAAACCAAAAACCTCCAGGCCGAAATAGCACGTGCGGACGCTCTCTATCATCCCGGCACCAACCAACAGATCGCTCTCTACACCAGCAGTGAAACAAAATAGCTCTATCGCTGGAAGCGAGCTTTTTCCCTGCAAATGTTCCAGGTAATGAAGGGAGAATGCCATCGGCCTGCGGTAGAGTGTTACCCCACCGAATCCGATCGAATAGTCCTCTTCTGGAAGCTGTGCGAACGCATCAGCCCAATTGGTGCGTTTATCTACGATTTGCGTCATCGATTTCTTGATGCTGGTCTTGTGACAAACGAGTTACTTCTTTATGCAATTGATCCAGCGCGTCCTCTTCTTTCTGCCATGGGTTTAGCATCTCTGATAGCGAACCACTCAGGAACGGCCTGCGCCTGTCTCTGGAGCTGAGCACGCTTAACGCCAATCCCAGATTGAAGAGCCCAACAAGCAAGAGGACCCCACAAACGATAGCCCAGCCGCGATCAACCATCGAAATGCTCTGTCGGTGGATTGAGCAACTCTGGAAGCAAGTTGACCAGATCTGTGATGTGTTCGATATGCAGATGGGTGTTTGAATCTGGGGGCTGACCCACTTTGATCGTTACGATCTTCAGCATAGCAGCGGGTTCAAGGTTGGAGAGACGATCGTCAACGAATACCACTCGACTCGGGTCATCCGCTGAGATCAAGCGCAATGCGCGCTCATAGGCAGCAGCCTTCGGCTTGTTCTGGAAATCAAGCGCGTAAATATCAATGATCTGGTCGATTTCCTGCGCGACGCCGAGCTGGTTTAGCACCCGCTCAGCGTGGGGATGATAAGCGTTCGTGAAGATAATCCTGGGAACCGCGATCTGTTGTAGCATACGTTTGAGATCGGGGTTTGGTTTGAGCAGCTGCTCCATGGGGACATCATGGACGTAATCCAGGTACTCCTCGACATCAACCTCGAATTCCTCAGATAGCCCCGTAAGGGTCGTGCCATATTGCGCAAGGTAACGCTGTCGGAGTAGTGTAGCCTCATCTTCCGAGACCGATAAGCGGGTCACGATGTAGTGCTGGATGCGATCTCTAACAGCTTCCCACACCCCGCTGGTGTCAGGGTACAGCGTGTCATCCAGGTCTAAGAGTAGATGCGTGTAGCGCGGCACTAGAACGGATCTTCCTCAGACCATACCCGTATTGAACTTTCCTTCGGGGGAGCGAGCTTACGCCCATAACTTACCCACCAGATGAGAATGCCCACTAGCGCAATCCCAAACCCGATACCCAGCTCTGTCCAGGCGTCTCGGTAGTTTGCCCAACGAACGGAAAAATAGAGCACAGGGAACAGGAGGGCAACAATGGTAACCCAACGACGGCGAGCATAGGTTCTCAAGACGGCTAATAAGCTCAGAAAATGAGCCACTGAGAGAATAGCAATGGTCTGGTATCTCATTGCAGGCAGTATAAGCCGCCGGTCGGAAGGGTGTCAACCATGTATAATCGCAGGGTTATGAGCGGCGCACCACGCATCCAAGTCTTACCCGATACAGTTTCCTCAGCAATCGCAGCTGGTGAGGTGATTGAGCGTCCCGCTTCGGTGATCAAAGAACTGGTTGAGAATGCTCTCGACGCCGGAGCAACGCGCATCGAGATCGAAGTTGAAGACGCTGGCATAGCACGCATGCAGGTCCGAGACAACGGGCTCGGTATCCTTTCAGAGGATGTGTTCTTGGCCGTTCAGCGCTATGCGACTTCCAAGTTGCGTTCACCTGAGGATCTGTTTAACATCCGCACGCTTGGTTTTCGCGGGGAGGCGCTCTCTTCGATCGCTGCTGTCGCTCGCATGGAGCTCAGTACAAGATCGGCAGCAGAGGCAACCGGCACAAAGATTGTTGTGGAGGGTGGCGAAATCCTCGAACAAAAAACCATTGGTGCACCGCCCGGCACCACAATAAATATCCGCGATCTTTTCTACAATGTCCCAGCCAGGCGGAAATTTGTTAAATCACCCACGACCGAACGGCGCAAGATCAATCAGATTGTCCAGCGATTCGCGCTCGCACACCCGTGGGTCGCATTCCACTTAGCACATGATGGGCGGGTGGTATTCGAAGCTTCGGGGAGTGGAGATGCAAGAGAAGTCCTTGCTCGAGTCTATAATCCCGAGCTAGCACGTGAGATGATCCAATTATCCCCAGCAGCGGATGCTCCCATTAAGATCCATGGTTTCGTCAGTCCCCCACATCTCAACCGGTCAAATCGGCAAGGCATTATCTTTTTCGTCAACGGTCGGTGGATACAGGATGCCAGCTTGAATGCTGCCGTGATCCAGGCGTACCACACGCTGTTGATGGTCGGGCGCTACCCGCATTCGGTTATTCACATCGAATTGACGCCGGAAAATGTGGACGTCAACGTCCATCCCGCAAAGTCGGAGATTCGCTTTCGAGAACCTCGGCCGGTGTTTAATCTTGTGCAACGTGCAGTTCGTGCGGCGTTACTCGGCCAAGCGGTGCCCCCCAGTGTTTCACTCCACAATCAAGGCGATACGATACCCGGAGCTTTATCAGCAGATTGGCAACTGGCTGGCGATGTGGAGCTGGCTCAAGACCTGCTACCACTGCAATTGGATTGGGGGTCGAGTGAAGGGCAGGTGCCCTTGCTGCGCCCCGTCGGTCAGGTAAGCCGGGCCTACCTTGTTGCGGAAGGTCCCGATGGGATCTACCTGATCGATCAACACGCCGCACATGAACGGATATTATTTGAGCAATATATGCACGAAGTAGAATCCGATCAACTTGAATCCCAGGCGCTGCTCGACTCGATCACAATAGAATTTTCGGCGGATGAGATCAGCTTGTTGGAGGAGAATGCGCAGCAAATCCAAGCACTTGGTTTCGAACTTGAAGCCTTCGGTGGATTGTCCTTTCGCTTAAGGCGTATTCCCTCGATCTTCACGGGAAGGGATCCCGAACAAGCAATCCGAGCAGTCGTGGAGGATTTTGAAGAGGATGAATCTCCCCTGGCTGCTAAACGCGAGGCACGCCTGGCAGCCAGGATCTGCAAACGACTGGCGATCAAGTCGGGGCAGCTGTTGTCACTGGAGGAGCAACGTGCATTAATCCTATCATTGGAGCGTTGTGCCTCGCCGCGAACCTGTCCCCACGGGCGCCCAACGATGATCCACCTGCCGGTAGCCTCACTGGCGCGTCAGTTCGGCAGGACCTAGAACTTCAGCTTTCGTGGATAGGCAGCTCGATACTGAAGGTAGTTCCGGTCCCGATTTCGCTTTCGACAGCTATCGTTCCTCCGTGGTTCTCCGCAATCTTCTTGGAAATAGCCAATCCCAAACCAGATCCCACAACTCGTCCCTCATGATCAGGAACCCGGTAGTAGCGATCGAAGAGGTTCTGCAGCGATTCAGGTGGAATTCCCCGCCCGCCGTCACTGACCTTGAGCAGCACAGCCTCGTCGCTTGGCTCTAGCGAGACACGTACCCAACCATCGCGTCGATTGAATTTGACCGCATTATGAATCAGATTGAGCAGCAATCGTTTCAGCTGACTGCGATCCCCAGTGACTGGTGCGAGGCTTGTCTCGACTTTGATGCTCAGATCTATGCCTTCCGTATCGGCTAAGGGTCTCAAGATTTCCATACACTCAAGGATGAGCCCTTCGAGATGAACAGGTTCTCTTTCGAAGCGGACGCGCCCCGATTGAAGGCGGGATAATTCCAGGTAATTGGTCGTGAGTTCGCTCAGCCGTTGAACTTCGTTATAGATCGTTTCGCTGATTTGGGTGCGCTGCGCATCCTCGAGGTCACGTCTTTGCAGCAAATGGGAGGCAGCGGATAGTGAGGAGAGTGGTGTCCGCAGTTCATGGATCATCTCCGCTACAAGATCGCTCTGACGAAATAAGCGTGAGTTTTCAATTGCGATTGCAGCCTGGGCACCGAGTGCTTCAAGCACCCGCTGGTCTTCGTTATCGAAAGAGCCCTCTAGTTTGTTTACCGCTTCAATTACTCCAATGCATTTTTGCTTTGTTCGCAGCGGTACGCCAAGGATCGTGCGAGCAGGTGAACTGGTGACAAGGTCAGTGTCGTGGAAAAAGCGCGACTTGGTTTCGCTAGCCTCGACCAGCAAGGGCTGCTGCTGAATGAAGATCCATCCAGCAACGCTCTTATCCATAGGAATGGCGATGAGGGTGTCATCCATCCTCAGGCGATCGGTGGCAGCTTCAAAGTAAAGGTGATTACGTTGCTGGTTGTAGAGCAGTAGCGCGGCGGCCTGGCTGCCAGTGAGCTCCTTCGCGGCTTCCACGATGGTCTGCAGTAATGCTTTAAGGTCAAGGGTGGAGACCAGTTCTGTGGTCAATTCGAGCAGCCGGTCGTAGCGTTGTAGCAGGCTCATGCTGTTCGCATAGTCATTGTCGGACATAGAATTATTCAGCTCGGCGAAACACCCGGTCTGCGATTCGGGGAAGGATCGTGGCTACATCATCGCTTAGGATTACGCTGGCGCGCTCGTCCAGGTAGGTCGGGTCGTGGTTGATGATGATCAGCTTCGCGCCGCGATTAAGGGCTGCAATTGGGAATGTGGCAGCAGGAACAACTTCCAGAGAAGATCCTACGACCAGGATCAAATCCGCTAATTCGAGCGTTTGCATGGAAGCTCGAACGACATTAGCCGGCAGTTGTTCACCGTACAGAACGATATTCGGTTTAAGGATCCCATGGCAATCCGGGCAGCGCGCTAAGTCACCCGTTTGAAGGAAGTCCTGGATAAAGCGATGTGTTTCAAAACTAGCAAAGCACAAGGTACAGGTGGCTTCACGCAGATGTCCATGTAGTTCGTAGACCTCTTTGGAGCCGGCACGGTGGTGCAAGGCATCGATATTTTGCGTGATGATGGCGTGTACATGACCATGCGTTTCTAATTCAGCCAAGGCAAGATGAGCTGCATTGGGTTCTGACTCGACGATACATCGCAGGAGGGGGGCCACCCATTCAAAAAAACCTTCCGGGTTGTAGCGAAAGCTGGTCAGGCTGGCGACAGCCATCGGATCGAATCGTTCCCATAGCCCGGAGTTGTGAGAACGAAAATCGGGTATACCGGAAGGCGTGGAGATCCCGGCTCCGGTAAGCACGACGACATGTTGAGCACTTTGGATGAGTTCCGCGCTTTGATGAATCAACGAGCTGGAAGTAGAGCTGACCAAACTTGTTTAACCTTCGGGTGGTCGTAGATGTTTACCGATATTTTCGGCGAGTTGGCGAATCTGATCTCCGATCAAGGATTCAGCGTACGATAGCACAACCGGGGTTCCACCCTGCGAGGCCTGGTGCGCTTGCTCCGGAGCGGGTGAGACGATACCGGCCAACTCGATATTCAGTTCTTCCTCGACTTTGCGCCATGGGATTTGCAGGCTGGTGGGAACGCGGTTGATCAGCGCTAGGTTTAACTTGCTCCGGTTGATCCCACTTGTCTCGAGATCCTGCAATATCGCCCTTCCCATCGCGTCGGAGGGGTATACCGGCTCGACGACCAATACGACGCGGTCGCAGAGTTCAAGAATCGGTTTTACGTATGGCTTTATGCCAGCACCGAGGTCCAGGACAAGCAATGAACAAAGCGAGGCGAGATTGTTAACTGTTGCCTCCATCTGTGGTACGGCTTGCTCAAGCTCGGTTTCCTTGGGGTGGAACGAAGAGAGTAACAATCGGATGCCGGTGTTATGACTTTGGATCTCGGCTTCAACCGATCGCAGATGGATATCTTTGAGTGAGCGGGAAAGCAGATTCGAGATCCCGGTGGGTGATTGGATATTTAGCTCTAAGCCTAAAGAGCCATGTCCAGGATTGATCTCTGCTAGGATTACATCATAACCGCGATCTTGCAGGACGATGGCCGAATTCAAAGCCAATGTAGATGTACCGATACCGCTGCGGCTCCCCAAAAAACCGACGATCTGGGCCTTTTCCTTGGGTGTTGTGCGCGATTGAGCAGAGCGGGTCAATACCGCTTTCACGTGGGCGGTCAATTCGGCTGGGTGGGTTGGTTTTGTGAGGTAATCATCCACACCTGCTTCAAAACCGGCGACCTTATCGTCCACCATCGTTTTTGCAGTAAACATGATGATCGGGATGTGGGCCAAACCGGGGTTTGAACGCAACCGCTTGGTGACCTCGTAGCCATCGAGATCAGGCATCATAACGTCGAGCAAGATCAGCTCTGGTTTTTCTTCGGCTGCTTTATCCAGTCCAATCGTGCCGTTGCTGGCCACGACAATCTCATAGCCTTGACGTTCAAGCATCAAACCTACAAGTTTTAATGTGTCAATATCATCATCGATGATAAGGACTTTTTCAGCCATAAATGGGCTCCACAGTATGTTGATTTCTGTTCAGAGGAGTGTAGCACAAAAGGGAATGGCCATACAAGCAGGCCTGTTGTAGGGGGGGAGCCCGATGCTATAATGCAGGCCTATGCTGCCCTTCTGGATGGAATATGACCTTTGATTTTATTGGTTTCGAAGGCATCCCATCACTAAGCCTCCCTCTGAGAACCCTGGGTCTCCTGGTTTTCTTAATTGAACTCGCAGGGTTCTTTGCGTACGCTGCTCTACACCCTGAACGCGGGACATTGCCTGGGCGAATCCAAAGGGCGACGAGGAACCCTCGTTGTCTCATCCTCCTCGCGCTGGTACCCTTCACAACCCAGTTTCTCGTCTTCCGCTTGAGCGCCAGTTCTGGTGTGGTTACACCGGGTATCCCTTTGGGAATCCGTCAACCTTCTTTTTCTCTTCTAGGCGAACTTCCGTGGTTCCTTGCAGCCGGATTGCTGGGACCTTGGCAGGCTGCACTGTTGGCCGCTGTGACCGGCCTGTTTCGTGCCTTGTGGGATACACACAGCCTGTTTACCCCCGTTCATATGGCGCTCACCGCCCTTTTTGTCGCATGGCTACTCCGCCAGAATTATGTTGAACGCCCTGGGCAAGTTGGCCGTGTTCCACTCGTGAGTGCCATCCTGGGGGGCGTTCTATACGGAGTCCTGCGGACTTTTGAACATTACGTATATAGTGGCGGTACCAGCTTTGACGGTCTCGATTTTACCTTCAGCTTGCTTGGTCCGACCTTCCTCGCAGCGTTGGCGGGAGTTGCGCTACCCGGTATTTTGAGTACCTGGCTGCGTCAGCAAGCTCGATTCAAGTGGTATGCACCTAAACAGCTGGCGACAGGCCCCTATAACCGCTCCCTCGCAGCAAGACTGCTG
>JBFFMI010000046.1:0-14840 GCA_041554155.1 Anaerolineales bacterium | reverse complement strand
CATGAGCGTTATGGAGATCATATGAGCAAACAGAAAGTGCGAGTCAAGTGGACCGAGGGGAAGCAGTTCGTAGGTACTGACAGTGGTAAGCACTCCATCGTGATTTCTTCCCACGATGCAGAAAACCACACAGGCACGCGCCCCTCAGATTTACTGCTTATAGCCCTCGCCTCTTGCAGTGGATACGATGTTGTTAACATCCTGGAAAAAAAGCGCCTGGATCTGTACAAGCTGGAAATACAGGTCTCCCCTGTTCAGGATCCCGATCCCCCCTGGACCTTTCGTGAAATCCACCTTGCTTTTGTTGTTGAAGGAAAAGGCCTGACATCCAAAGCAGTTGACCAGGCGATTGCCCTTTCACTAGAAAAATATTGTTCTGTAGCATCGACTCTTGCCGGAGAGGCAGAGATCATTTACGACTTTGAGATCAGATAACTTTCTCCCACCAAAGGGTATTACTCGTTGAAGGCCCCCGCCTGCGTTAAAATAGGACCATTCTTAACCTACCATCAAACCCTTTAGGAGATCAGCGCTTATGCAAAGTATCATTCTGACAGTTAACCACCCCGTCGGCCTGCATGCTCGGCCGGCAGCACAGTTCGTACAAACTGCCAGCAAGTTTGATTCTGAGATCACCGTTGCGAACAAGACCAAAGAAAGCGCCCCGGTCAACGCCAAGAGCATTCTCAGCGTGCTCACGTTAGGTGTGCATCAAGGATTTGAGATCGAGGTGACGGCTGATGGAGCAGATGCCGGTGAAGCGCTTGAAGCCCTCAAATTGCTGGTTGCAGATGATTTTGGGGAGGGTGCGTAGCGACCACCTTAATAAACCCCTTCACATTCACCTGTTCACGGAGCTGATTTATGGCAACCATCGCAATCTCACGCGCATTGAAAGGCACCTCACCCGGGGAGGCTTATGAAGTTACTCTCGAAAAGCTCCCCGACCTTGAATTTGTGATCTGGAAAACACGACCACTGGCCTGGCTGATCATTGCAAACCGTGACCTTCCAGGTGGTCGGGTGAACGCCAATGTTTCTTTCCGGCCAGCGGATGGTGCCTTACTAACCATCTCACTCTCGTGTGAAACGATGGAAGAGGCCGATCTACAAGAGGTCGGCGCTCAATTAGCGCAGGCCATTCAGAACCTGGTTCCATAGACCCCCATCCACTTCAAAGATAAGGATTCTTCTTGACAACACACGATATCGACATGAAGGTGCTTGCGGATCGTATCCTCTCACAAGAGATCGGAGCGTTGGAGGATCTTAGCGAGCAACTTGATTACACCGCGCTCGAGAATGCCTTAGAGCTGATTTTAGATAACACCGGGATTATTCTTGTGGTGGGTGCTGGTACCTCCAGCAGCATCGCCAGACGACTCGCACACGTGCTAACCTGTTTTGGGGGGCGCGCTGTCTTCCTGGACCCAGGTCAATCTCAACACGGGTACAGCATGTTGATCTCGTCTGAGGATCTCGTCATTGCGTTCTCGCGTGGTGGTGAGACTGCTGAAGTGAACCATGTTTTGAAGATCGCTAAGCAGCGAGGCGCTAAGATCATCGGTATTTTGGAAGCTATGACCTCAGAGATGGCGTCCTATTGTGATGTTGCTCTCCAGGCTCTGGTATCTCAAGCCAACAACGCGGGCGGTGACATTCCTTTAGCGAGCACCATGGTGCAAGCAGCAATTGGTGATATCCTGGGTGCCGGGCTATCGGCAGCAAAAGGTCTGCCTGACGATACATTCGGTCAGTTCCACCCCGGTGGCGCCGTAGGCAAAAGACTGAGCAAGCCTCAGGCAGATAATGAAACTGGAACCCCCCGGCCTGATCCTCCCACCGATATCCCCCTTTCAGCAATTAAAGGGCTCATCCTCGATATGGACGGTGTCCTCTGGCACGGTGAAGACCCGATGGAAGGTTTACTGCCCTTTTTCGATGTACTTAACGAAAAGGGCATCCACTACGTCATGGCGACCAATAATCCGTCGAGGCAGCCGGAAGGTTTTGCCGAGAAAGCCCGCGCATTTGGCATCAAAATCGATCCACAAGATATCATCAGCTCGCTCGTGGCTACCGGACATTATCTACAGAAGCATTTTCCCCAGGGTACACGAGTCCATGTGATTGGCGAGCCGGCGTTGAAGGATCGGGTGAAAGCTGCTGGTTATGAACTGGCGGATGAAAACGTGGAAGTGGTCGTCGCCGCACTGGAGCGCAAGCTCACATACGAAACGATCAAACGCGGGGCACTGCTGATCCGCCGCGGAGCGACATTCCTCGGTACCAACGCCGATCCCTCATACCCGACGGAAGAGGGATTTGTGCCAGGTAGTGGCATGATGGTAACCGCACTTTCTGTCTCTTCCGACACAAAACCGATCATCATGGGTAAACCGGAACGTCCGATATTTGATCTGGCCTTGGAGCGTCTGGGATTACCACCCCATCAAGTAGCCTCGGTGGGTGACCGGCTGGATACCGATATTCTCGGTGGGCAACGTGCCGGGCTCCACACGGTCCTGCTGATGACTGGAATTGCGTCTGAAAAGGATCTGGCAACCAGCGAGGTTATCCCCACCTGGATCTTTCAGGGTTTACCTGAATTTAGCGCTGCTCTGCGGGGAGCCTCTTAAAGACGATTGGTTAGCCCGGACTGGCAACCTGGCGCAATCGTTCGATCGCCCCGGCCGGATCTTTCGTCCCCCAAATCGCTCGCCCGGCAACAAGAATGCTCGCCCCTGCCTTCACAAGGGCGGGGGCATTCTCAAATGATACCCCGCCATCCACCTCAATCTCGATCGGTCGCTCAGCAATGATATTGCTTGCCCCTCGAACCTTCTCGATCAATCCGGGCAGGAAGACACCATCGGGTTCGGCGGTCATTAGATGAACGACATCGATCGCGTGCAGCACCGGGGACAAGGCCTCTAAACCCGTACTTGCGTTTAACGCCAACCCGGTGCGCACCCCCAGACCTCTTAGGGTTTGCAGTGCCTGGTAGGGGAAACGAGTCGACTCGACCTGAATAGTGACGAAATCAGCCCCGGCGGCAACGACTGCTTCCAGGTAATCTTCGGGACGCTGCACTTCCAGGTGGACATCAAAAGGTAACGCAGATTCCGGCCTGAGGTCTGCAATTGTCTTCGGCCCGAAGGTTAGATTGGGGATAAAGACCCCATCTTCGATATCAAAATGAAGCAGGTCGGCTCCCTGAGCTTGTTGAATAACCCAACTCAGGTTTCGCTGGTTCGCCGAGGCTATCGACGGAGCAATTTTAAGCGCGCGCTCAACCACGGCTCAAATCGACTTTAGCGTCAAACGCCTGCGCGATAGCACCCAACAACCTTATCGTTTCCTCGACATCATCGAGGTCACAAAGTTCGGTGGGGGCATGGGTATAGCGGATCGGCACAGCCAGGGAGGCCATTGCCACCCCTCCATCGCCCAACAGCTGGCTAAATGCGGCATCAGTGATAATCCCAATCAGCACCTCGCGTTGAAGCCGGATGCCCTTTGAAACTGCGATGCCTTCCATGAATTTGCGCAATTTAGGATTGGGGATCAAGCCACCCAGGGTCCCGCGGCCATGAAATTGGTAAAGCCCGACCGCAGGCCCGGCACCCACCGCGATGTCCCCCAGGTGCCCGAGCTCGGGAGTATCTGTGGCGATCGTCACGTCAAGGCAAATCGCTGCGTCTGGTTTGAGCCGCTGAAAAACCGGCCATACCCCT
This sequence comes from Anaerolineales bacterium, assembly GCA_041554155.1. Classification (GTDB taxonomy): domain Bacteria; phylum Chloroflexota; class Anaerolineae; order Anaerolineales; family E44-bin32; genus E44-bin32. Next base: position 11,103 of record JBFFMI010000046.1, on the reverse strand, counting down.
CGTACACTAAATTCCTCTTGCACCGATGCGACGATATGCACTGTGGAACGAGGCTTCTTCTTCGCCAACGCTTCGATGGTCTTGATCAGCAGCAAACATCCAATACGATTGTCGAGCGTCTTGGACGCCACCCGATTACCATTCAGTTCGATAAAATTCTCTTTATAGGTAACCCCGTCTCCTACCTGAACCCCCAATGCTCCAACTTCTTCGCGTGAGCTGCAACCGATATCTATGTACATCTCGAGCCGGCTGGGAACGGTGAACTTCTTCTCGGGGGGCGTGACGTGATGTGAGGTTGTTCCAATAACGCCTGGTACCCGCCCTCCGGCATCCGTGTGGACTTCGATGAGTGTACTCAACAAACTTTTCTCAGGCACCCCACCCACTCGTTCGAACCGCAGAAACCCATCTTCCTCGATCTTCCGGATCACCAGTCCAAGTTCATCCATATGCGCGAAGATCATCAGACTGGGTTCTGGAGACTCCCCCTGGAACGTGGCAATCACATTGCCCAATTTATCCACCTGGACTTCATCAGCGTACTGAGAAAACATATCCCTCATGCGCGTAATCATGCGATCTTCATACCCTGAGAGAGCAGGTATGGCGGTTAATTCCCTTAACAATTCAAGTGTAGATGACATCGACCACCCCGTCCTTTGATCTTAGCGGGCCTGATCCACTGCTTCCATGAACGCCAACACACGTTCTGAGTCAACTGGATTCCAGGTGTGCCCCTCTTCCTTCAAGGCAGACCCGACAATCACACCGTCGGCTACCTCCAGGAATTTCGCAATATTGTCCTTACGAGCGCCTGTGTTCAGAAGCACAGGCACGCTGTCGCCAACAGCATTTTTCGCCTGAACGACCCACTCGAAATCTGGCTCAGCCCCGGCCATTGGTCCTGCAATCAAGATCGCATCGGCGAGGGATGAAACGGCTGCGCTCCGGGCGCGATCTGAAACAGAACGTGTGCCAAGCGGTGACGCAAACTCAGGCGTTATGTTCATGAATACCTGGATCTCATCAGCACCGATATTGCGGCGATAGCGCAAGAGTTCTGCGGCATCCGTATTCCAGAGACCCATATCGCTTTCGTATGCCCCCGTTACCACCTCGCGGATGAAAGCCGCCCCGGTAGCGGCTGCAGCAGCCATGGCAGCGATGGGATCCCACATCAGATCGACACCGAATGGGATCGATTCCGGTTTGCACTCTGTGACAACCCGGGTCATGGCAGCCACTGCTTCATGCCCTACATTAAATGTGTACGGTCGGTCGTCTTCATTGCAAAACAGGATCGCATCGACCCCTGCAGCCATCAATTTTTCAACATCGCGCTGCACCCATGCCACCAGCCCATCCACGCCCCGATCTGCATCATATCGGGGCGTGCCAGGTAATGCCGGGAGGTGGGCCATCGTAATAACGGGCTTATTTACGGTGAAAAGGTCCTTCATCGCATCAGAGGCTTTACTCATCTACTGTTCTCTCCGGTTTCGTATTCTTGCATTCCTCCAGGAAAATGCGACCAGCAGGAGGTCACCAATGGCATTATAAACCTGGCACAGGTTTGGTCAAAACGAACGATCAGGCTTAGCCTGATCGTCAGGTATTTTCAAGATTGGGATGTAGGATTTTTCGTTATGCGAAGATCAGTGATGAATCTTGACGCTTACGGGTCGCATCTCATCCGAGGCATTGATCAGCAGTCCGATCATCTCATGACAGGCGATGCGAAGATGAACGAGCACCGCCTCCTCCTTCATGCTGATCCAATGGTCCAATCGTAACGCTTCAAGCACCAGCCTTTCGGCTCGCTGGATACATTGCAGCGCTGCGGATATGACCAATAACGCCTGATTACGTCCTTGAGTAGGTGTGTCAAGCAAGCTGCTGGCCCGATCCATGAGCTCGGATAGAGCTGGTCCCCGCCCTTCTGTCAGGTCGCGCGACTCACCCTTTACCCAGTGCACCAAATCCCGAAATCGCGATTCCTTTGGCCATGTCTTCATCACGAACCTGCCTTTCCTTGCTGGCACGCTTCCTTCCCTCTCCGTGTTACCGTCATTATCCAACATATCACCGGAAGTTTAGCTTTCAATGTGCTTTCACTTGTCGCGCCAACAGGAACTGGATTCTATCGCCGGGAATTACCAGGCCCAGGATTCTCATCGAACCCTAATCTTTTACCGTTGTCGGAGAATACTTGCGAAGAGGGCGACCGGATCAGCGGCGGATGCGCTTGAGCGAGCGCACCAGACCATCAATATCCGGTACATTGAACAAACCAGAGCCCATGATCAGGACATCCGCACCTGCCTGCACCAGCTCTCCAGCATTGCTTGCTTTCACACCCCCATCGACGCCGATCGCTAGATCCGGTGCATACTGCTGGCGTACATCTCCCACGCCCGCCACCCATTCGATGGTACCCGGAATGATTTCCTGACCACCAAACCCTGGTTGTACGCCCAGGAGCAGAAGCATATCAAGCTTATCGAGGTAGGGGACAACAGGCTCAATTGGCGTCAGCGGCAGCAGTCCAATCCCAACTCGTGTACCCCAGTCGCCCACCCGCTCGAGGCTGGTCAGGGGTTGCGGACATGTATCCCATTGAAGAATGATCATATCTGCAGGAAATCTCTTAAATGAATCTAGCAATTGATCCGGGTTGGCAATCTCAAGATGGACTTCCAGCGGAAGCTCAGTGCGGGATGCCAATGTTTCGACATGATAGGGAGATAACGCAAGATTGGGTACGTAGTGGCCATCCATAAAGTCCACATGCAGACTGTCGACACCCGCCTGCTCCATGCGTGCAACATCATCCGCGATGCAGATGAAATCTGCCGCCAACAGGGAAGCGCTAACCCTGACCATGTACAGACCCAATCGATTTGCTCGGCCAGGTTGCCTGTCTACGTGGGTCCGCTGTGGCGCACATCTTTGCTTGCTCTGGGTTTACCAGCAGCAACCGCCGACTCTTCCCGCCTGCGCCCGCGCTTCCTTCACTGACCTGTCGCTTCATGAGCACGCTCCTCTAGCCGAATTGCGTTTTCAGGATATGCCTGAGGTGTTTGGCGGCCTCGGCCGGATGCTCTTGTGCTGTAATACCCCGCCCCACTACGGCGGCGTAGAGAGGGACATCGCAGAACATCGTCAGGTTGTCAGCGTTTATTCCACCTGCGATCATCACCTGAATTCCCATAGCATCGATCTCAGCCAGCAGGGTGCAATCCTCCTCAGTCCAGGCCGCACCGGAGGTGAGCTCTTCATCGATGCTTCGATGGACTAACACCAGATCGATTCCAAGGGGTTTCAGCTCAGTGCAGCGCGTCTTGATATCTCGGATACCGGTTAGATCTACAACGCAACGCCGGCCCCACTCGCTGGCGACTCGCTGCACCTCCTTAATCGTCGCAACGGTCGTAACCCCTGAGGCCACGCTGAAATCAGCACCGGCTTTAAAGGCCAGCTTGGCTTCAAAGGCACCAACATCGGTAGATTTCATGTCGGCATACACCAGCTTGTCTGGATATTCCTGCCGTAATTGACGCACAATCTCTAAGCCTTCAGACTTGATCAGCGGCGTGCCTGCTTCGAAGATATCCACAAAGGGAGATACCGCTTGCGCCACACGCATTGCTGGCTCCAGCTCTGCAAAATCCAGAGCAACCTGCAATTTACAAGTCATTCCCGCCTCCATCCATGCCGATTCCAACCCGATTGTGCGATGCTACCTTTGGGAGCTGGGGGAGTCAAGCTAGAACGAATGTGATTCGATTATTCATGATTCATGGCTCATAATGATATGACATCTGGCTTACGATCAAATCCTATGCTATACATTCGCCATGTCTGTATGGCGGTGTGTACCTGGTTGATCGTGTTCAGAACATGCATCTATAGAGACCGTCAGTACAACGGCAGCCGTTGTGGCAATCCAACTTGCCTCATGATTTGAACGCTAGGAAATCGGTATGAGCTTGGCGGAGAATAATTGTGACGCAGAATCAAAGTAAAGTGGACCCAACCGATATTGCACAGATGATCGATCATGCATTGTTGCGTCCGGATCTGGTCGAAGATGAACTGAATGCCGGTCTTGATCTTTGCATTGAACATCAGGTGGCCAGCGCTTGCGTGCGGGCGGGCGATGCGCGCAGTGCCAAGCGCCGTCTAATCGATTCTCAAGTCAAACTTTCCGTGGCCATTGGATTCCCGCACGGTTCGAACGCCTGTGAAACAAAGCTATTTGAGACGAAGCTCGCCATGGATTCAGGTGCAGACGAAGTTGACGTCGTAATGAACATTGGTCGCTGGAAATCAGGTGATCTAGCCTACGTTGAACGCGAACTGCGTTCAATCATTGAGGAGGTCACCTCGCGTGCAGGACTCACGAAAGTGATACTGGAAAGCTATTACCTGGATCGGGATGAGATCCTCGCCGCCTGCGTTGTATGCGAACGTGTCGGTGCGGATTTTGTCGTGAACACAACTGGCTATGCCCCTCGCAATGTACAAATGCAAGATGTGGAACTGCTCACCAGCTGTGTGAATGACGAAATGGGGGTTAAGGTCGCCGGCGGGGTCAACGATTTGGCTCAAGTGCTCAAATACCGCCAGATGGGGGCGACCAGGATAGGGACACTGGCCACTGCACAAATCCTGGAAGAGGCAAAGAAACGATTCCACGAATAGCACAATAAACCACCCCCCCGCTGCGCGAGGGTCCTCCAGGCATCCATCTCATATGTGATTTTGAAGATGTCGGTGTAATGCAGGCATCGAATTGAATACGCGATGGGCATCATCAAAATTCTCACCGAGGAGATCGGGGTTCGGAATGGCGTAACAGGTCATGCCTGCCCGAATTGCCGCAAGGACACCGGTCGGCGAGTCTTCAAGCACGATGATCTCACCTGGAGCAACGCCCAGACGCCGGGCTGCTTCCAGGTAAACATCTGGTGCCGGCTTGCCTGAACCTACCTGGTCTGATCCGACAATGCATCCCATAGGTTGCCGCAAGTTAATTGCACTTAACACTTTCTCAACATAGGTTGTTGGGCTGTTTGAGGCAACACCTATCTGCTTACGCTCTTCCAACAAATATGCGATTAATTCCGTCAAGCCAGCTACCGGCGCGGCTTCTTTGCACATCCTCTCGGTTCGCTGCGCCCAATATATTTGTTGAAGGTCAGAGGCCTCGATGGGAAGATCGAGTATATCTCTCACGATCGTCGCACCTGCTCCAGGTGCCTTTCCGATGAGCAGGCGGTTCATCTCGTCATCCATGACGCTGCCTAATGAGGACACGACCTCTTGCCACACACGCAAGGCGATCGTCTCACTCTCGATCATCAAACCATCAAAATCAAATAACAGTGCCTGATATACCATCGCAGTTCACTTATCTGGTCGATATCACCGGCCGATCATACACCACCATTGTCACAAGCTGGTTCATCAACGGCGGACTGATCGGGCCCGGCTGCCCGTAGGCCTGCTATCAGTGCATATATCGTCCGGTTCACGCAACTGACCAGATCCTTATGATTTAACCTGCTCGACTTTAAATGGACCTTGTGTGCCATGGAAACGGTGATGGAGCTCGCGCTGCGGGAAGGGCACATCGATGCCTTCTCGCCGCAGAGCCTCATACATCGCCGTGTTTACACGGTCAAACATTCGACGTGTGTCGTAATAAGAATCCAGCCACCAACGGACCCTGAAGATCAAGGCCGAATCTCCAAACTCAAGGAATAGCGCTTCTACCGGTCGATCCTGCAGTACACCTTCAACCTGTTGCACAGCGTTGATCAAAGTGTTTCTAGCATGCTCTACATCAACACCATATGCGATACCGATGTGGATCTCGATGCGATATGTCGTATCCGGGTAAGAGTAATTAACGATCAAGCTCTTCCCGATCACCGAATTGGGGATGATGACCATGCGGTTATCACGCGTGCGGATACGCGTACTCCGTAATCCAATATCGATGACATCACCCCATGTATCAAGGTCCTGCACCTCGATCCGATCCCCGATACGAAAAGGTCGATCAAATACAATGACCAAACCGGAGATGGTGTCCGACAGGGTTTCCTGCGCCGCCAGGGCAATAGCCAGAGATCCCACGCCCAGCGTCGTGACCAGCGCCGTGACATCAATCTGGAAATGACTGAGCAAGATGATCGCTGCGATCATGACCAGGATGATCAAGGCAACACGCCTGAAGAAGGGCATGAGCTGCTCGTCGAGATTAGTTTCTGTCTTCGGGGCGAGCACTTCGGTATACCAGTGGCCAAAAGAGTTAACAATACGCGCCAGGGCGATAAAACTGGCAATAACGTAAAGCACATAAAAGGTATCATCAAGTGGCGTCCCCAGGCTCTCGGGGATAAAGTCGATGCGTCTCAGGCCGATCTCTAGAGCATAGACGATCGCCAGGATATACAAGGGTGGGTGCAGTGCACCTACCAGATAGTCATCCAACGTAGACTTTGTGCGACGAGTAATGACCGGCAGCAAGCGATGCACGAGCAAACGAATAAGCCAGCGTCCCAGTAGAATTGTCCCTAGGACAATCCCGGCGGAGATCCCAACTTGGATCCATTGCTGTGTTGTCAGTCCTAAAAATTGCATCGCGTTTGCCTCCTTGAATGCACAGGTTCGCCCACAGGCTGCTAGAAGGAAAAAGGACTCCTGTCAAAGCAATACAGCACACCATTTGAGGTGATAGCATTGTGGCGAAGAAGTGCTTTCAATCCTATCGTGAGTACCCACTCTAGACAACTCAATACAAGGGGTAAAGCCATATGAATTTACTACTATTGGTCGATGAATTCAGTGTGTGTCGCCTGGATCCGGAGCAAAGAGAGCCGGATTGGTGTTCGGCTTCTTCATTTCTATCCATCACACGTACCCGATCTGAACTTTCGGTTGTATGTGCATCAGATCAGATTCCGCCGGAAATCGAGCAGGAAGGCGGATGGCGTGGAATTGAGGTTGAAGGTCCGCTCAATTTCGACCAGATCGGAATTCTGGCCGGGTTAGTGGGCCCGCTTGCCGAAGCGCAGGTCCCGGTATTTGTCCTGTCAACCTTTGAAACAGATTACCTCTTCATAAAGGGGGCGGATCTAGCCCGGGCTATCGAGAGGCTTGAAAACGCAGGTCATCGTTTACAGAACGCCCCATCTGCTGCGTAAATCACGCCCACCACGCAAGGACGGCGCTCGGCTCCGCAGGAGCCGCGCGTTTCGATAGGGACACGAACGCTTAAAATGGGAGGATCTGACTCAAAGCGGTTGCTCTGGCGCGAGTTTGCGAATCGCTTTTCTCGGCGATATTATGCGAAAGATCTTTGCTGCAACCGTGCGACCCCCACCCCCGCCATCGCTATAGCCGGGATCCTCATGGTTACCTGACGGGGTCCTCCAGCTACCGCTCCCAGCGCCGAAGCCCCCATCCGGAGGACTTCCGCCGCTGGAATGATTATCTTTTCTCCACGTATAAAGTGCTTACCATACACTTATGTGATATCCGCTGTCGCGAACATTTCGGCTGCCGATTCCCGGGAAAACGGTAGTGCATATTCTATAGATAGATTTGTCGCTCCGGCTTTTTCCGTCGCGATAGTGTTGCGTTTTGTCATGGTACATCTTCGTCTTGGGTACAGAATATCCTACTGAGGGGCTTAATTGCGTTTACGTCTGTTCAATCGTGTAACAACGAGCAGCAACCCGGATACGAAGGCTCCTAGCAGCAGGCCTATCTGGACCCTCCGGGTAGGGTCGGATATTTCAAGATTCTCTATGCTGCCATCCGGATGACTCACCCTCACAGCAGTGGGTGTCGCCCAGCGCAACCGAAAAGGGAGCCATTTGCTCTTCAATTCAATCAGCCGGGTTAGCGGCGCAAATTCGTAGGACCCAACTGTTATAGCCGGACCGAACCTGTGGGTCTGATCGAGAGAGAAGGTCATGCGCTAGGCTTCGCTTTCCTCAGAATCGCTTGTGCCGCTCCAGCGCTGAATCCATTCTTCCAACTCCTGGTTCAGGGCCTGGAGAGCATCAACTGTTTCGGCGCGCAGCTTTTGTGCAACTTCTCCACTACGAACTTGTTCAGCGAACTCATCAATTTCGCTGCTGACCTGTTGAACGGCCTCGCTTTGTTGCAGATCATCCGCTACCCTTCCCAGGGCGTTACCAACCTCGTTCAGTCCCTTCTGGATTTCTTCGCTGAGTTGTTTGCGTTCTTCACGCCCCCATGCACCCTGCATAGCGTTGCGGATATTCTTACCGAGCGCTTCAAATTCATCTTGAAGGCTCGAAGTCGATTTCTGTTCCTCGTTCATCGTATCCCTTTCTCTTTGGGTTCAAACACGGATTGGTACTCGATGCTCTTTTCAGTATACTCGGGCCATAACCGCGTTCTCTCGGCCTGGCTTCCACCCTAATCACTATACGCAAGCGTGAAGCAAAGGTTTCCTAACTACGGTCATCGACTGGCCAGCCCCTGGTAGTCTATGACCCGCCGAGAATCCATTTAAGGAATATAACGGTGCGCATTATAGAAATTGACTCTTCGGATCGAAAAGCGAGCGCTGATTTCAATCGGCTGCCTTTTAAGCTCTATCAGGATACACCGCAGTGGGTTCCACCTCTTGCCCGAGAAGCGCGGAACAAACTCGACCGAAGGAAAAACCCATATTTCGAACACTCTCAAGCGCTATTCCTGCTGGCCTACGACCTTGAACAACCGATTGCCCGGCTGGCCGTTCTTGATAATAGCAACTACAACGCATTTCATAATTCCCGCACCGCATTTTTCTTCCTGTTTGAATGTATCGACGATGTTGAAACGACAACGGAACTATTCCGCCGGGGTTTTGAATGGGCGCGCTCACATGGCTTGAACCATATCATGGGCCCAAAGGGCTTCACCGCTATGGATGGACAGGGATTGCTGGTGGAAGGCTTTGAACATCGACCGGCTTTCGGCGTGCCTTACAACCATTCTTACTATGCCAAACTGATTGAAGCGGCTGGCTTTCGGACCCAACGAGATCTTCTCTCAGGATTTCTTGATCGATCCATACAATTTCCTGAGAGAGTGCATGCGGTAGCGGAGAAGGTTGCTCGCCGTCGAGGGTTGGTCATCACAAACTTCACACGCCGCAGCCAGCTGAGGGCCATCGTACCAAAGATCAAAGATCTCTATAACGCTGCATTGGCCACGATGCCTGGGAATACACCGCTTACGGATGCAGAAGCACAGTCGATCGCAAACCAGATCCTGTGGTTCGCTGATCCCGGTCTCATCAAAATAGTTTTGAAAAATGATGAGCCAGTAGGGTTCGTATTCTCCTACCCGGACATCTCGGCGGCGGTCCAAAAGACCGAGGGCAAGCTGTTTCCCTTCGGCTGGATCCAGATCATGCTTGAATTACGGCGTACAAAATGGGTCACGCTGAATGGCGCTGGCATCATCGAAGAGCAACAGGGGTTGGGTAGCATTGCCCTGATCTTCAGCCAGATTGCCAAGGATTTGACCGAAAGCCGTTTCGACTTCGGTGATATGGTTCAGATCCGTTCCGATAACGAGAAAATGCTGCGAGAGGTGGAGAAGATCGGCATGAGCTTTTATAAACGCCATCGCCTTTATGAGCGCGAGCTCTGAGTCAATCTTCAACCATCACGATCCCAGTGGACTCTTTAAACCCCGGGCATATGCCATAATCCGCTCGGCGATTTCTCCCGCCGCCTGTGGGTTGGCCATCCGTTTGCAAGCCTTACTGGCTTGATCCAATGCCTCAGGATTCGTAAGCCACCATTGAACCGCCTCGGCGGTCCTGCTTGGGCCCGGTGCCCACAATCCCACGCCAGCCTCAACCACATAATCGATGTTCCCGGTTTCCTGACCGGGCAAGTGGCTATGGAGCACCATCGGTAGACCGGCGTTCACGGCTTCGGTAATCGTTCCGGGTCCTGCCTTGGTTACCAGCAATGAAGCCGCCCGCATCATTGCTGGCATCCGACGTTCGAATCCATAAATGAATGTAGGAACTGGCCAGCTCGTCGATTCCAGTTTTTCTTTCACGGCCTCGTTGCGGCCACAAATGATCACTAGACTCATGTTCAGCTCAAGATCACGAATCTGACAGGCAGTCTCTTCCAACGGCCCCATGCCTTCCCCCCCGCCTACCAGGAGCACGACAGGACGATCCAGCGGCCAGCCCAGCTCTCGCCTTAACTCTTGCCAATCCCCGAAGGGTTTACAAAATTGCTGGGCGACCGGTAAACCAATCACCTCGATCTGGGATTGGGAAAGTCCATTTTCGAGCGCCCGCTGCGCGGCTTGCTCTGTGGCTACGATGCACAGGTCAACTTTAGGGTGATACCAGAGAGAATGTGCTGTAACCAGATCGGTAACCACTGTTAGAAAGGGTGGGCGTTCCTTGCCCGCGGCGCGGATATATGCGCCATTGAATAACGGATGGACTGAGACAATACAATCGGCCGTCTGTTCGCGCACGAGCCGTTTGGTCGCCCGGCGCACGTAGGGCCAGAATGCCCTATCAAGGAATGCGGCCTGTGGACCATCGGACAATTTATAGCCAAGGCCCCAGAGTTGTGGATATCGCACCAGATCGGGATATAGATCGGGCATACGATCGAGGGGAGGCGGAGCGTACTCTTTAAACACGTCGACCATGCGCGCATCTACTTGATCGCCGTATGCCTCTTCCAATCCTTCAATGATCGCTTCTGCAGCACTGCGATGGCCGCCTCCGGTATCGGAGAAGAGAAATAGTACGTTTGCGGGCCGGCCCTCTGCCATCTCGTTTCCTTTTTGACTGTGTGTTAGATGCAATCCCGCAGCGCTGCAAGAAACAGCGTGACATTTTCATGTGATGAAGAATGACCCATCAGACCGATGCGCCAGACCTGACCCTTAAGCTCACCTAGGCCACCTGCAATTTCGATGTTGTACTCCTTGAGCAGGCGCATGCGAACTTCCGCCTCGTCCACTCCTTTGGGCACCCGTACCGTGGTCAATGAAGGCAAACGATATTCACGTGCGACATGGGGT
>JBFFMI010000045.1:0-15031 GCA_041554155.1 Anaerolineales bacterium | reverse complement strand
TATCGGCGGAAGCGCTGCGAACCTCGACCATACCGTCAGTATAAAGCTCGACCTCGGCCGCAGCCTTATCGGGAGCACCGCCACCTAAGCCGGTATTTTTATAAGCCGCAGCGATTCCCCACGCCCGGCGCTTGCCCGGTGCGTCCTCGGGTGTCAGGGGGTGGAAGGGATCACGCTCCCCTACCCGCTCTCGAATCTCCGCTTCGACTGAATCCAGACACTCGAGCAAGCCAACACTTTCTCGCAGGATCTGACCCGTATTGGTTGTGTGACCCACCTGCAAGGCATTCATACGTCGAATCGTAAAGGGATCGATCGATAGCTGCTGAGCGAGGTCGTCTATACAGGATTCCACAGCGAAGCATGATTGCGTCACGCCAAATCCACGGAAGGCCCCCGCCGGAGGGTTGTTGGTATACATCGCATAGCAGTCGGCGCGCACATATTCGACATTGTAAGGGCCCGCAGAATGCGTGGTGGCGCGGGTCATGACCTTGTCTCCCAGGGAAGCATAAGCACCGGTATCACCATAGAGTTCAGTCTCAGCAGCGATCAATGTGCCATCAGCTTTCGATCCCAGTCGCACATGGATCTGCGTCCCATGCCGTTTCGGGTGCACGAGCAAACTTTCCTGCCGATCAAAGAGGATCTTCACCGGTCTTCCGGTGGCTTGCGTCAACAGCGCAGCGTGAATCTGACCGGCGATATCTTCCTTGCCACCGAAGCCGCCGCCGATGAGCGCCCCGCGAATCCGAACCTGATCCTGTGGTATACCGAGTGCAAGAGCGACCTGCTCTCGATCCGCGTAGGGAATTTGTGAGCCGACCAGGACTTCAATGCGTCCATCTTCCAGGGGGATGGCGATGCTGCATTCGGGTTCCATGAAGGCGTGATCGGTTGGTGCCGTGTAGTAGGTACCCTCAAGGGTCGTTTCAGCTGCACGCCAACCCGCCTTCATCTCCCCTTTGCGTACCTTGATGTGTTTCAACAAGTTGCCCTGCTCATGGACCTTTTCAGCTTCAGGGCTTTTCGCCACGACCGGATCCACTACGACGGGCAAGGTGTTGTATGTGGCCTTGATGCGCTGGATCGCCTCTGCTGCTGCACCTTCATCCTCGGCTGCAACGATGGCGAGGGCATCGCCTACGTAACGCACCTTCTCCCCCACACCAACCAACACTGGCCAATCCCGATAGACGATCCCATGACGATTCTCACCCGGGAGATCCTGGGCGGTGATCACCTTGACTACACCTGGCAGGTCTCGGGCGGCTTCCACATCGATGGCCTCAAGAATCGCATGCGGGACACCAGCACGAAATACCTTACCTACGAGCATATGGGGGTACTGATAATCATCCGTGAACCTGGCAAGACCTGTCACCTTCTCGACCGAATCGGGGCGCGGGAGCAGGCTGCCAACGATATCATGCGCATCCCCAGAGCGAGGGATAGGCACTCCATTTGGAGGTTCACCTTGTAAAACCCTGGATGCTGATTGCACTGCGTGAAGGATAGCCGGGTAACCTGCGCAGCGGCAGAGCGTATCCTTAAGGGCTGCCCGAACGTCCGACTCAGCCGGAGTGGGGTTTTTCTGGAGTAGTGCATAGGCAGTCATAATCTGACCCGGTATACAGAACCCACATTGCACTGCGCCAGTTTCAACAAAAGCCTTCTGGAGGGGATGCAATCCATCTGGTGATGCCAGACCTTCAATCGTGATGATCTCCCGATTTGCCGCCCTTGCTGCCGGATAGATGCACGAAACAATGGGTTCGCCATCAACCAATACAGTGCATGCGCCGCATTCCGCCTCACCACACCCGATCTTCGTGCCCGTTAAACGAAGCCGGTTTCGCAAGACATCTGAGAGCATCTCGCCGGGTTGGATATCAACTTCAATTTCTCGACCGTTTACACGACATTTGAGCATATTTTCTACCTATAAACTTTCATACTTAAGTGCACGGTGATAAGCCACCGACAAGGTTTGGTGAAGCAGGGCTGAGACCAGATGCTCCCGATATGCCTTGGAAGATCGGTGCTTGCTGGTTCGGAACTTGGCCTCAGTAAGTATCCCTTCAATGGCCTTTTCGAGCACATTGTCATCAAGCGCATGACCGATGAGTGCAGCCGAACCGTGCTCAGCCAGAAAGGGCACAGGGCCACCCGGACCCACAGCGATTCTGGCAGAGAGGATCTTTCCCGCCTCGTCACAACGCAGCCAAACGCCCATGTTCATGATGGCGATGGCGACTCCTTGAGGCCGCATTACGCGCTTAAAGGCACTGCCTTCATGGGCTTCCCTCAATCTGAAACGCAGGGCTGTAATGAGAGTCTGCCTGCGGTCGAACGTCACTTCCCCGGGTCCTGCGAAGAGTGAGGGCAGCTGGACCCACTCCCGTGTGGTCCCTGTAGCGAGCTGAGCTTCTGCCCCCAGGGACAGCAACGCAATCGTCCCATCAGCAGCCGGTAACGCATGGGCAACATTGCCGCCAAGCGTCGCGACATTGCGTACTTGAGGGCCGCCGATAAGCTTACAGGCCTCAATTAACCCGGGTGCATGTTCTTGAACCTGGTTGTTTTCCAGAATCTTGGAAAGGGGGACCGCCGAGCCAATCACTACATAGTTGTTTTCAATCTCTTGTCTATGCAATTCCGTGATATCGCTGATATCAATGATCGTTCTCACCTGTGGATGGCGGCCTTGATCCAGATCCAATAACAAATCGGTTCCACCGGCGATGATGGCCGAATCGGGGGATTCTTCCAGAGTCTGAAGCGCCGCTTCAAGAGTGCGAGGGGCTTGGTAATCGGTCCAGCGTGTCATATGTCTCATCTTGTAGAGGGCTATAGACGCAACAGCACTTATCGATGAGCGGGGGGCTCAACGCCGATCGCAGGACCTCCCTGCAATCGACCGTGCATCCGAGGTTTAATGATTTTAGCATCCCGAACTACTGTCATCAATAGATCAAATGACTTCTGCGTGTGGCAGCCGGGATTGGAACCGTCCCATCCCTGCTTGGCCGTTCCATGTATTTCCATCAACGATGCGCTTGCCCCGCAAGAAGACTTTTTCGGGGAAACCTTTGAGCTTCCATCCTTCATAAAGGTTATAGTCCGTGCGGTGATGCGCATGGGCTACGCCATACTCGAGTTCACGTGCAGGGTCCCACACGACGATGTCAGCATCCGATCCCGGCAGCAATGCTCCTTTCTTGGGGTAAAGACCAAAGATTCGAGCAGGGTTTGTGCTTGTCAGAGCGACAAACTGGTTCATAGTTATCCGGCCGGCACCCACACCTTTTGTCCACATGACCGGTAAACGATCTCCCACTCCTGGAAGGCCATTGGGGATCTTGGTGAAATCATCTTTCCCCAGTTCCTTGCCGGGAATGGCGATCTTCTCGCCCTCATATTCAATTGCCTTTGTACCATCGTAGAAGAAGGGACAATGATCCGTGCCAACGGTCTGGAGAATATCCCCGGTTAATGCCTCCCACAGGGCTTCGTTGTCCTTTTCGCTACGCACAGGCGGGGAGCAAATCCACTTGGCGCCATCTTCCCTGCGTAAGTGCTCAAGATGAAAGAAAAGGTACGGTGGGCAGGTCTCGCCCATTACCGCTAAACCCTGGTCGCGGGCATCGCGAATCTGGTGCATGCCGCCGGCTGTGTTCACATGCACCACATAGAGAGCCGACCCAGATTGTTGAGCCAGCGCAATCCCACGCAAGACCGACTCGACCGCCCCCCAGGCGGGCCGTGTATGCGCATGCCACTCTGGCGATCGATGTCCAGCCGCTAGTGCCTCATTCGTTAGGATTTCAATCACATCACCGTTCTCGGCATGCAACATGGTCAGCATCCCCAGCTCGGCGGCCTTGCGCATGACCTTGAATATTTCTCCATCCTGAAGACGCAAACGGCCATTGTACGCGGTGAAGACCTTGAGACTGGTGATGCCCTCTTTGAGCAACCCTGGAATTTGTGCTTCGACATCCGCATCGAGTGCAGTGATGTTCATGTGAAATGCATAGTCGATCACAGCTTTAGGGTCTGCCTTGGCATGCCAAGCATCGACCGCTTCTTGCAAGCTTGGGAAATCCTGGGGGATGAAGTCAATGACCGTCGTGGTGCCCCCAAAAGCAGCGGCCTTGTGGCCGGTGTAATGATCATCCGAAGAAACTGTGTCGAACATCGGCAGATCCAGATGCACATGGGGATCCACCCCTCCGGGTATAACCAACTTGCCTTCGAGATTAATAACCTCGCAATCATCCATGGGAAGATTAACGCCAATCGTCTCGATCTTCTCACCAGCTATGAGCAGATCAGCACGGATATTTTCTTTGGCTGTGATCAAGGTCCCGGATTTAAGCAGTACCTTAGACGTCATTCTGATCTCCAGCAGATCGGATTCGAAAGGATAGTCTCACCATGATTCCAATGACCGGTAACTACCTTATCGAAAGGTCACTCCCATGGGATTCTTTGATCAGGTTCTTATCCGAACTTCCTAACGTTAGATCTTTCATTTCACGGGCTGAGATTAAGCGCTCGCCGGTTGTATAGAGAAAGGTGAACCGTCGCCACCGCACGGCTGGGATCGGGTGTGCCAGTTTCCTCAATTGACCCAGGCGGAGCTTGAAATAAGGCTCATGCAAGTCTGGATGATCGTGCTCTTCGATCAGCAAGTCACTTCGCCGGACCAACTCATGCCCCTTGACCCGGGCGACATATCGCACGGACCACTTTTCCTCGCCAAATTCTCCCGTCAGGAAAAAAGCAAGCCAATCGACATGTATTATCTTCGGCGCTGATCGCACCGGGATTCGGTACCAACCTAGAACCCGTGCAATATCGAGATCTTTTCGCCGACGAACAACCGCCACCAGCACCAGATCTTCGGGTGCAAGGACAGACATGGCTCCCCCTGATCGTCCGAACCTACACTAACAACGAGTAGATGCCCTCTCCACAATCCTCAGCTACCATACGATAGGAACGAAGCTACAAGCCTACTTTCTCATTAAAGGCCTGGATGAGATGGTCAATTTGCTGCGTATAGGCTGGAATCGAGGTCCAATGATCACGCTCATACCATTGATCTACAATTTCCTCGTAGGTACGACCCTGTTGCTCAACCCAGGTAAAGTATTTCAGGTTGTGTACACGCCGCCGATCGGTATAGCGCAACTCCAATAGGTCATCCGTGGATAACCCGAGTAAATAACGATTGAAGTCAACAGCGGCGTCTGTCTTGTTATACGAACCCACCTCTTCATGCATCTCTTCGAGGCGGCTCTGGTAGAGCTCCATCGAATCCGTAAACACCGTCAATACCACATCTTGATCAGTCAGCTCGTAATATTTGGCAAATTTCACCGCCATGCTGAGGTTAGCAATGCTGGAGAAGCCAAGCAGATCTAACTGCTGGACAAAAGCCTCCGGTACGCCCTGCTCGACCAAGAAGTTTTGTCCTGCTGGTTCATTGAACAAGCGGGACAGGTGCACGATGACCTCGTCATCAAGCGCCATGATCATATCTGTGTTCTTGACGTTGTGGATCCAGGGAACATGCTTGTCCCCGATTCCTTCGATCCGGTGTGCGCCGAAACCATTTTCCAGGAGTGTCGGACATTGTAAAGCTTCCCCTGCAGCGATTTTGCTATCCGGAAATACTGTCTTCAAGTAGTCACCGCAACCTATCGTCCCGGCGGAGCCTGTCGTGAGCACCACACCCCGGTACGCATCGCCAGGCTTCATCACCTGGTTCAGCACTTCTTCCATGGCATGACCGGTGACTTCGTAATGCCAGAGGTAGTTTCCATATTCCTCGAACTGGTTGAAGATCATCAAGTCTTCGCCGGAAGCACGCAATTCCCAGCACTTATCGAAGATCTCCTTCACATTTGATTCCGAGCCTGGCGTCTTGATCGTCTCGCCCGCGATATCGGCCAACCAATCAAATCGCTCCTTGCTCATCCCCTCTGGGAGAATGGCGATCGATTCACAACCCAGGAGCGCGGAGTCGTAGGCGCCGCCACGGCAATAATTACCCGTCGAAGGCCAAACAGCCTTCTGGGTGGTCGGGTCGAATTGACCGGTTACCAGCCGCGGGACGAGGCAGCCAAAGGCTGCGCCGACTTTATGAGCACCGGTTGGAAACCATTTGCCAACAAGCGCGATGATCCGTGCATCAACGCCGGTGAGCGATTTCGGGAACTCAAGAAAATTAACGCCACTGAAACCCCCGCCACTGGCAACGGGTTCGTTCTTCCAGGTGATCCGAAACAAATTCAAAGGATCCACATCCCACAATCCAACCGTGGCCAAGCCTTTTTTAATCTCATTCGGGATCAGCTCGGGAGATTTCATCTGAGCAAACGTAGGGAT
This sequence comes from Anaerolineales bacterium, assembly GCA_041554155.1. Classification (GTDB taxonomy): domain Bacteria; phylum Chloroflexota; class Anaerolineae; order Anaerolineales; family E44-bin32; genus E44-bin32. The sequence continues at coordinate 8,632 of JBFFMI010000045.1, read as the reverse complement.
GATGATATTGCGTTCCCTTGCTCGCGCCACCGAACGTTCCAAGCGATCCTCCATGATCGAGAGATCGATCATTCCTTTATGTGCTCCTTTCATCAATACCATTTTTAGATTTTTCTAACTGTTTGCGGATGATATACAGAGGGCGCCCCTTTGCTTCATCATAAAGGCGCCCGATGTACTCACCCAGGATTCCTAATGAGATAAGCTGTACACCACCAAGGAAAAGCACGGCAATTAAAGTAGATGCCTGTCCGAAAAACGCTTCATTCCCAATCAAACGCAACACAACCACTAGCGGTATCGCCAGGATGCTCAAACCAGCACTGACAAATCCCAGATAGGTAGCGATTTGCAGCGGGAAATAGGAGAAACCGGTGATGGCGTTCAGCGCAAGGCGCAGCATCTTGCGAAAGGGATACTTCGTTTCCCCGGCGAAGCGGGCCGCTCTTGGGTAGGGTACGCCGGTCTGTCGGAAGCCCACCCAGGCTACCATCGCCCGTGGGAAACGATGTTTCTCGCGCATGGAGGTCAATGCATCAATGACTTGGCGGTCCATGAGTCGAAAATCACCCGTGTCAAGTGGAATCTCGACATCCGTGATTCGGTTGATCAAGCGATAGAAGAAGGCTGCAGTCATTTTCTTAAACCAGGTTTCGCCTTCCCTCTCAGCCCGCACGGCGTAGACGACCTCATACCCCTCTCGCCATTTCTCAATCAGCTGCGGGATTACTTCTGGAGGATCTTGTAGATCGGCGTCCATGATGATTACCGCCTGCCCCCGGCAGGTATCCAGCCCGGCGGTTACCACAATCTGATGGCCAAAATTGCGGGCAAATATGACCGGTTGGATGTATGAATCGGACGTCGCTTGCGCCTCGATCCACTCCCTGGAACCGTCCGTGGATCCATCATCGATCAGGATCAATTCCCATGGATCCCCTTGCGCCGACATCACCTCAACCAATCTGCGGTGTAGCTCAGGCAGGGACTCAATTTCATTGAAGACAGGAACGGCAACGCTAATAACGACCGCATCCTCTTTCATCGTGATTATCCTTTTCCACCCTGGTCCCAGGACTGCCGTAGATTCCGCAGGGCGTCGAGAGATGGTTCGATCACCGAAGCCTCACCAGCTGCTTGCCTGGCCGCTTTGATATCCTTCAGTCCATTCCCTGTGTTTAGAACCAATACCCGATCTTCACGGCTCAACAGACCCATCTCGACGGCAGACAGAAAGCCGGCGTAGGCAGCGGCACCGGCCGGTTCGGCGAAGACCGCCGCTTCACGGCCGAGAATTTCGATCGCCTTAAGGATCGCTTCATCAGACACTGAAAGATAGGCTCCATTGGTTCGTATCGCCGCTTGTAGCGCCCGGTGGCCATCGCGCGGTAGATCGACCGAGATACTATCGGCGACCGTATCGGCTCGAACCGGCTTGATCTTATCGCTTCCAGCTTTGAATGCGTTATAGATCGCAGCCGATCCTTCAGATTGCACCCCATAAATGCGGGGGATCGATTCGATCCAACCGAGTTGGTGCAGGTCATAGAAGCCCTTATACAGGCCAGAGATGATGTTCCCATCGCCAACCGACACAAAAATGGCATCCGGGCGATCCCAAATCGACCTGTTGCCCGGCTCAGCCTTCAGCGTCGAAATTTGCTCACAAATCTCAAACGCGGCTGTCTTTTTACCCTCAGCCGTAAAGGGATTGTATCCTGTATTGCGGCAGTACCAGCCAAAAGCATCTGCTGCTTCCAGCGTCAGGTCGAAGGCTTCATCATAAGTCCCATCGACCAATACGACCCGAGCGCCGAAGATCAGCAGTTGTGCGACCTTTGCTGGAGGGGCGGTCTTGGGGGCCAGGATCACCGCCGGCATCTTCGCCGCTGCCGCCATCCCGGCAAGGGCTGCCCCGGCATTGCCGGTGGAAGCGGTCACGATCACGTCTACATCAAGTGCCTGAGCCCTGGCAACAGCTACGGCACTGGCGCGGTCCTTAAAAGATGCCGTGGGGTTTCGGCCATCATCCTTAAGCAAGAGCTGGGCAATGCCGAACTGCGCCGCCTGTGCGGCTAAATCAAAGATGGGCGTCCAACCGACAGCCCGCAATGGTGTGCCTAGATGACCAGGATCCTCTACCGGCAAGAGCGGCAGGTAACGCCATATCGAGCGATCCTGTGAAGCCTCGATATCCGTGATCGAATAAGCGGTTGCAATCTCGTCGTAGGGCAGCACAACATCTAGATTTCCCCCATCGTGGGTGCAGGTATATGTGACCTCTGCTTCCGAAAATTCATGGTCGCATTGAAAGCAGCGGTAGCCTCTGAATTTGCCCATACTCAAAGCCCTCGCGCACCACGAATATAAGGTAACCCGAGCGCGGCGGGAGCTCCAAGACGCTTACGGATGGCCTCGCGTGAGCCAATAATCAAGACAACGATCGTGAAGGCGTAGGGCAACATCTGCAGAAAGAAGCCCCAGTAGGGGTTGTAATAGAACACATTCCGCAATCCGAAGATCATTGTCGGCCCTTGAATATCCAGGATTAAACGCCTGAGCGCTCCGAAAGCGTACGAACCGACCGCTGCCCGGATCGGATCCCACTGCGCGAAGATCACAAGCCCAATAGCAATCCACCCCTGCCCCGAGGTTGTGAGATGGCTGAACCAGCCAGGTGAGACTGCCAGGCTTATCGTTGCGCCAGAGAGCCCCGCAAACATCCCACCCAGAAATACGTAAAAATAACGCAGGCCCGCCACATTTATCCCCAGCGCATCCGCTGCCGCCGGGAATTCTCCGATCGCCCGCAAATGCATGCCTGGGCGCGTACGGTTTATGAAATACCAGATCAAGGGAATCATTAGATAGCCCAGATACACCATGATGCTCTGGTCTTCGAACAGGATGGGACCCAGGAACGGGATCGCTGCCAGCCCCGGGATAGAGAAAGAGGGCAACAGAGAAACCGCTCCAGCCTTGCTCAATCCCTCGCCAAATACAAGGCTCAAACCGGTGCCCAGAAAAGTTAGTGCCAATCCGCTAACAACCTGATCTGCCTGGAATCGTATAGTGATCAAGGCATGCACCTGGCTCAGCAAGCCTGCAACCACCATGGCCACGACAACCCCCAGCCACGGGTTCCCTGTGCTCAGCGCCGTGCTGTATCCGCTCATCGCGCCTATCAGCATCATGCCTTCGACCCCGAGATTGAGCACACCGGAGCGTTCCGTAAGGATCTCCCCAAGTGTGGCAAAGAGTAAAACCGTACCGGAGGCAACCCCAGCCTGCAAGATGATGATTGGATCCATAGCTAGGCCTCCTGGGTCCGAGGTGTAAGGCGAACCCGGTATTTGAGCAGGAAATCACTCGCGATGAGGCAGACCAGGATGATCCCCTGAATGAGCATGGGAACTCCCGAAGGCTGAATCTCGCGACCAGCGAGGATCAAGCCTCCAAATAGGATCGCAATGGGAACCACCAGTAAGGGGTTTAGCTTCGCCAACCAGGCAATGATGATGCCTGTAAAACCATAACCAGGTGAAATAGCCCCCTGCAGTCGATGGACAACCCCGGTGATTTCCGACATACCCGCCAACCCCGCCAGGGCACCCGAAAGCATCATGACCAGGATTGTATTACGCGTGATGTTAATACCTGCGTAGCGAGCCGCACGGGGATTGTCTCCGATCAAACGGATCTCATATCCCCAACGGCTGTGATAGATAATCCACCAGACCAAGACCGCTGCAACCAGGCCGAAAACAAGACCAAGATGGGTGGTGAGACCCCGAAAAATAGGGACCTGGCTTGAGTAATCGGTCAAGCGTGGCAGCCAGGCCGTCCGTGGGAACTGAGGGCTCATTTGAAAACCACCTTCAGTCCAGATCGCAAAAATGAAAAAATTATTCCATGCGACTGCGATGTAGTTCATCATCAGGGTCGAAATGATTTCGTTGACATTGAAACGCGCCTTGAGGAAACCCGGGATGAACCCCCATAGTGCCCCTGCTAGAGCGCCCATCAGCATCATTGCAGGAATCATGATCCAGGGAGACGTCTCGGGCGGCAAAATCGGGGTAAGGACTACTGCACTCGCACCAAAAGCCCCAATGAAGAACTGACCTTCCGCTCCGATGTTCCATAGCCGCATGCGAAATGCGATCACAGCCGCGAGTGAAACCAGGATCAAGGGGGTTGCTTTGGTTAGGGTGTCCGAGAAGACGCCAAGGTCTCCGAATGCTGCTTTCAACATGAAGGCATATGCCCGTAAGGGGCTCCCACCAACAAGCATCAGCACGATCCCGCCTAAAACAAGCGCAAGCCCAACAGCCCCAATAGAGATCAGTGCAGACAACCACCCCGGTTGTGCTATGCGGGGTTCAAAGCGCACTCTAAAAGGGAGCTGGAACCCACGCCGGGTCTGAGATTGATCCGTCATCGTCCACCTCCGCCATCTGTAGTGGGGGCGCCTTGACGGGTCCCGGTCATCATCAAACCAATTGCTTCCGGATCACCTTCAGTGGTTTCTCCCATAATCTCACCTTCGTAAATGACGCATATCCTATCAGAGAGTGAGATCAATTCTTCAAGCTCCTCAGAGACCAGCAAGATGGCAGCGCCATTCGCCCTTTGGGCCAGGAGTAAATTCTGGACCGCTTCAATCGCCCCCACATCCAAACCCCGGGTGGGCTGCATGGCGATCATCAACTTCGGCTCACTCGATATCTCCCTTGCCAGGATCAGGCGCTGGAGATTTCCCCCAGAGAGCAACCGAGCTTGGGTTTCTACATCGGGAGCCAGAATGTTGTAATCTTCACGCAGAGTCTCTGCATGTGTGCGGGAATGCGTGCGATCGATTGACCACCCTCGGGCAATCGGCTTCTGGCGATAACCCTTCATAATGACGTTATCCGTGATACTCAAGTTTGGAGCGGTCCCAACATGGGTCCGGTCCTCTGGAATATGTGAGACACCGGTATCGATCACCGTCCTCACAGTGTTTTTACGCGCTCCTTCTTCGCATCCCTCCCCCACCAGCACTCTTCCATGGACGCGCACACATCCCGCCGTCGGAGGCCGGAGACCTGTGATGACCTCCGCTAATTCCGCCTGCCCGTTACCCGCCACTCCTGCGAGCCCAACAATTTCTCCCGCCCGGACCGACAGAGAAACATCTCGCAAGGCTGGCAACCCTTTGTCGTTAGTAGCTTCAAGGTTTTCAACGATCAAAACCTCTTCTCCAGGGGATTGAGCCACTTTATCCAGGTTGAAGAGCACTTCCCGTCCCACCATCAGCCTGGCTAATTCCTGTTTGTTTGTCTCAGAAGTGGGTAAATTAGCATCGCTTACACGGCCTTTACGCATCACAGTTACCCGATCAGCAATCGCCATCACCTCATCCAACTTGTGGCTGATGAACACGATGGATTTTCCTTCTTCTGTCATTGAGCGTAAGGTCCTAAATAATTCTTCGATTTCCTGCGGAGCAAGAACGGCAGTGGGCTCATCCATGATCAGGACATCCGCGCCACGATAGAGGGTTTTAAGAATTTCAACACGTTGTTGTTCACCAACGGAGAGCTGCCAGATTTTTACTCGGGGATCAACGTGCAGGCCATATTGATCCGCCAGATCCCGGATTACATCATGATAGTGAGATAAGTTCAGGCGAAACTTGGGTTCATCTAATCCGAGCAGGATATTCTCTGTTACAGATTGGGTCGGTACAAGCATGAAATGCTGGTGCACCATACCAATACCGTGGCTTATTGCATCTTTCGGTGAACGAAAGTCGACTGCTGATCCATGGACTACGATGGAGCCAGCATCCGGACTATACAGCCCGGTGAGAATGTTCATTAGTGTGCTCTTCCCGGCCCCGTTCTCTCCCAACAAAGCATGGATTTCACCCGCTCGGAGTTCAAAATCGACATGGTCATTCGCCAGGACCCCCGGGAATTGCTTCGTTATCCCGCGCATCTCAACAGCATTTTGGATTGCGGTCATAGATTTCCTCACAGATTTTGTGGCAGGTTGTGCAATATAGGCCGGCGCAGATTACTGCGCCGGCCTATAAGACTTCATATGTTGTCTTTAGACGTCGGGCAATTCTGCTGTAATACCCTCAGCCCACCATTTCATACAATACTCGCAACCTAAACCGAACTCGGGGAAAGCATCCAGATCAACTTGCTCGAGTGCCTCGCCCTCGGGGACGACCAGGTTGCCTTGATTGTCGTAAATTGGCCCGGAGAAGACATCAAAGCGGGTGAAGTCGCCTGTCAGTGTATCGGCCACTAGATCACGGACTTCCTGGATTACGTCTCCGGGAAGCTCAGCAAGACCAGGGGTTAACTCTTCCCCTTCCATGAAGCCAAACAAACCAAGCGCCCCAGTATCGCCGTCGAAGTAATCCCATCCAGGTGTATATGTGCCATCGATCACACCTTCAGTGATTGAGGAATACACCGGTCCCCAGACCCAATAGGGCGCAGTCAGACAGGCGTCGATTTTGCATGAGCCATACCAGTCATACGTGACGCCCCACTTGCCCTTTTCCTGTGCCACGTCTGCGACGGCTGGGGTGTCAGCACCGGTGAACACTACCTGTGCGCCTGCATCAAACAATGAAGCAGCAGCATCTTTTTCGATGATCGGGTCGTGCCAGGTGTTGATCCAGCGCACGTCCAGCGTGCACTCGGGGCAGGTTCGTCTCATCCCCAGGGCGATAGCGTTGCCCAGGCGAATTTCTTCTGGAATCGGGAAGGTGGCCATGTAGCCCAACTTCGGATTGCCATCCATCTGGGCACGTGCCCCGGCGAGCATACCCGCCAGGTACTTCATGTTCTCCATCGCGCCAAACAGATTGCCGAAGTTAGTCATATTGGATTTGATGCCAGAGATGTGAATATACGTGACATCCGGGAACTCCTCCGCCACGATCTCCATCGGGTCCATATAGCCAAAGGATGTGCCGAAGATCAGGTCGAAGCCTTTGCGTGAAAGGCTGCGGAAGATTTGCTCAGAGTCTGCGCCCTCAGGCACGTTTTCGATATAGGCGATGTGGGTGTTAGGCACATTGGCGGCCACATACTCAAGACCCTCATAATGCGCCTGCGACCAGCCGCCATCATCGTGCGGCCCGATCAGGACCATGGCGACATTGAACATGCCTTCTTCGACTGCCGGAATCTCAAAGCCACCGACTACCTCGGGCTCTTCTGCGCCTCCGCAGGCCGTTATGGCCATAGCGGAGATAACCAGGGTGGCGATCAATCGCCACAACGTGCGACTTGACATATCGAACTCCTCCTACATGTCTTTGAAAAGTTAATGGTTAGATCCAGGTTCCTGCAATGATTTATCCCTGATACACCTCCTTTGATGACTCTATTAATAGAAATAGATATGTTTGAGTCAGTCCGGGATTATGCGCGTCCCGGTCTCGCCTGCTAACGCTCGCTGAATGTTGGGAGGATCGGTGATAAGCGCTTCTTTACCACCCTGTTCAAGGAAGCGGATGATGGCGGCGACCTTGGGACCCATGCTGCCCTTACCAAAATGGCCCTCAGCCAGGTATGTCTGCGCTTCGCTTAAAGTCATTTGGTCCAACCATACCTGATCTGGCTGATTGAAATTCAAGGCAACTTTCTCCACCGCAGTGGTGATGAGCAGAAGGTCGGCATCGATATTGGCCGCAAGAAGACCCGAAGCAAAATCCTTATCAATCACCGCCTCGACGCCTTGCAGCACTCCATCCTTATCCTTGATGACAGGGATCCCACCACCACCGACACTAATCACAACGAAGCCAGCTTTGACCAGTGTTTGGATAGCCTGCTGTTCTATGATCTCGACCGGGAGTGGGGATGGTACAACTCGACGCCAACCGCGCCCTGCATCCTCAACGATCACCCAGCCATTTTGCTCACTGCGCTCCTTTGCAGTGGCCTCCTCCATAAAGGACCCGATCGGCTTGGAAGGATCATCAAAGGCGGGGTCGTTCCGATCTACCAAGACCTGCGTGACAACGGTAGCCGCCTGCTTGTCCAGCCCACGTCCACGAAATTCATTATGAAGAGCTCTCTGAAACATGTAGCCAATGGCACCTTGCGTGTCGGCACCACAGGAATCAAGCGGAACGGTGTGAAGTTCGTGTGCCGCCAACTCAGCCCGTCGTAGGATAAAACCCACCTGAGGTCCATTCCCGTGCGTGATCACAACGTTCCAACCTGCTTCGATCATCCCGGCGATATGTTTCATCGACTCGCTCGCCGCAGCGAATTGGTCGGGGACGGTCTGCCGGGCTTTATCTTTGATGAGCGAATTTCCACCAACCGCAACTACTGCAATCTTATTGGATGAAGACATGCTCTTGCCTCTCTCCTAGCGCATGGTCAAGGCCATGACGGCCTTCTGCGCATGTAGTCGATTTTCAGCTTCATCGAATACCACGCTGTGGGGACCATCGATCACCCCGTCGGTGACTTCGATGTTTCGATCAGCTGGGAGCGGATGCATGTATATAGAGTCATCCTTTGCCAGGCTCATTAGCGCCTCGTCCGCGATCCAATCCTTGTAGGAGTCCTGGATCTTTTTGCCCTCGTCAGGATCCTGCGTGGTAAGCAAT
>JBFFMI010000044.1:0-15216 GCA_041554155.1 Anaerolineales bacterium | reverse complement strand
GGCGATGGCGAAGTGGGCGAAGAAGATTTGTGCGGCGCCGAAATTTGAGTCACGCTCCGGCAATGAAGTGGAAAGCCCCCTGCGGAAAACCGTAAGCTGGTAGCTGAAGCGCTCACCACCCTCGGCTGTAAGGTTCCCCGTGTAGTACCACCATTCCGTTTGGTAATCCGTGTGCGGGCCATGATCGATAGGGAAGCTGAAATCCCTGGGTTGCGTCACGCGTGAAAAAGATTGTGTCGGTGAGGGCGGAGCGATCTCCAGCTGCGCACGCTTGCCCGGATCTGGGATATCCGGCCGTGCGAGATTACAGGCGGAGAGGATCCATAACACCGCAAGTAAGAAGGCGTTGATCGGCAATGCATTTCTCATTTCAAGCTATTCCAGGGTAAGGTTCGCGGCTACAGGTAGCCGGATCAGGCGAATGGCGGGATAGACACCTGCAAGAAGTGCAGCGAATACAGCGGTCACCACCGCCCCAAAAAAGATATAGGCGTCAAGCTCCATCTCAATGGTCCATCCAAAGGAGCGCAGGTTGATCACATAGATCAAAACCACTGCCAGGATGATCCCGGTCGGTATGGCTAGTAAACCCGATACCAAACCCATCAGCCCGGTTTCCAGGGACGTGAGCAACCAAAGACCGCGCTCCCTTAAACCGAGGGCTTGCATGGTAGCAAATTCCTTGGCCCGTTCCATTTGCAGTGCCATAAGTGCGCTGATCACACCGATGAAGGCAACGAGGACTGCCAGGATCCGTAAAGCTGAAGTGATAAGAAAGGTTCGATCAAAAATTTCGAGTGCTTGTTCACGAAGATTTCGATTGGCTTGCACCATAAGACCGCTACCGCTCAGGCTAGCGGTAACTCGTTCCTGCACGACATTCAAGTCCTGATCTTGCTCCACTTGCAGCGCGATTGAGGAGATGAATGGGTCATCAAAGTGGCGTAAATAGGTCGCCCTGCTCATCAAAACTGTCCCACGCTCCGATGTATAGTCATAGTAAATACCTTTGATTGGGAAGGCCCTTGAGCCCTCGTCCGTTTCAAGGATTAACTCCCCGCCAGTTGGGGGAATTTGCCTGCGGAAAGCAAATGGCTCACTCACAATAACTGCCCCATTCTGAACTTGCTCCCAGACTCCACTAGCAGAGCCTGAAGCATAACGATAAAGGTCAGCTGCCCGCTCTCTCTCTGTATCAACAGCAAGGACGAAGACATCACCTTCGGGAGAGGGCACCGTGACCGCCCGTACGGTCTCCACCGCCGCAACACCCTGGACACGCTCTAATGTTGCAACCAGATCGGGGCTGAGGTTCGCATCCGGTCGTGCACCCCCGTAGGTTGGAGCAGAGATGAAAAGATCTGCTTGCAATGTGAGATCCAACCAGTTTTCCACCGTCGAACGAAAACTGGCAATCATCACACTCACCCCAATTGCCACCGATAAAGAAACCATTAACGCTGCGACCGCTACACTTGTACGACTCATGGATCGCAGAATCGTTCCGACAGCCATCCTGCCTACCGGCCCAAAGACCCTCGCCAGCAGCGGGCGTGCGAGATGAGCCATCATTTGCATGGAAACAGGAACCCCCATTGCCAAACCCATGAGGATTAGAAATAAACCTCCAAAACCCGCGATCAGAGAGGTGCGGAACCAGAACAATACCCCTACCCCGATTATGGCGACGACCAGTCCGGCAATTCCAAGGATCGGAACCAGCCTTCTAGCACGTTGTTCAAGGTCACTTCGTTGAAACGTAATCACCTCAGGAATCCGCGATGCTTCCCAGGCGGGCCCAACAGCCGCCAGGAGACTCGCCCCCACACCAGCAATCAGCGATTTCAAGAGCGTAAGTCCTTCCAGGCTGACGGTTCTCACATTAACCACAAAATACAGGTCATTGATGGTCTGTGAGACGAGTTGAACTGCTCCACGACCCAGTAGATAACCCAGGCCCAAACCCACCAACGAACCGATCATGCCAATCACACCAGCTTCCACAAGGATTAATGAGAAGATTTGTCGGTTGGTCGCTCCGAGTGTACGGAAGATCCCAAGGATATGCCGGCGCTGTAATACCGTGAACATTGTGGCGTTGTAGATGAGGAACATGCCTACAACTAAACCGAGAAGGCTCAGCGCTTGAAGATTTAATTGGAAAGCGTCTGTCAATTGATCGAGGCTCGTTTGCTGCTCACTTGCAGGGATGACCCGAAGGCCAACAGGTAGAACCGCTTGAATATCCAGCACATCATCGGTGGATGCGATCAGATCGATACGGGTAATCCAGCCAACTTTGCCCAACGCCTCTTGCGCAGTAGCAATGTCCATCAAGATGATATCTTCTAAACCTTGACCCGATCGCTCATCCCCTGGATCAAGTGTCGCAAGGATGGTGTAGGTGAGGATGCGCTCATCGACTTGAAGCTGCAAAGTCTGGCCCGGCTCCAATCGATAACGCTCAGCCAGCGTCTTACCAATAATGATCGCATCACGCTGGAGGAAGAAGCGCTCAAAACCATCCCGGGCAGTTAAGCCTTCACGCAGATAGTCTCTAAACGGTGTTTCTGCGAATATATCGACCCCAAGTAAACGTACCGGAAAATTCTCTAGCTCAAGCGCAATCGCCGATCCTTCTACAATGGGAGCTGCCTCGCGGAACGATAAATCTACCCGCAATTCCCGGTAAAACTCCTCCGGCACGCCACGGGGTCCGCCCCGGATTTGATGGGTCGTCCGCCCGATTATGGCTTCTGTGCTCAATTGGAAGGCCCGGTTGGCGCTCTGGTTGGCTAGATCGATCGCGATGATTACACCGACTCCAAGGCCGATGCCCAGCAGCATGAGCAAAAGCTGCAATGGACGGCGGAGCAGATCCCGCAACCCAGCTCGTAATAAGCCAGAAGGTAGCATCAGCAGCGGTTCCCTTTGCGATCCCCACCTGCCTGGGCAGAAATCAACCCGCAGGTACCCGCAACCGCTGACGTTAATCCATAAACGTCTATTGTGATCATGATTTGCCAGGCGTTAGTACGCCATTCTCAAGGAATAACACTCGATCGGCTTGCTCAGCCAGCGTATGGCTATGGGTGACCATAATCAACGTGGTCTGCGTATCAGCACGCAGATCACCCAGGAGCTGCATAACCTGATCGCCTGTTTTTCGATCAAGGTTGCCGGTGGGTTCATCAGCCAGGATGACGGTTGGCTTCAACATCACAGCGCGCGCCAGCGCAACGCGCTGCTGCTCACCGCCGGATAATTGGTCGGGGGTATCCGTTTCGCGCCCTGCAAGGCCCACCAATCGGAGTAATTCTCGCCCCCTCGGTTGCGCTACTCCAGGATCCACTTTCGATAATTCTGCAGGTAACAAAACATTTTCGAGCAGGGTTAAGGTAGGAATAAGATTGAAGAATTGGAAGATAAAACCGATGTTGTCTCTGCGGTACAGTGTTCGCTGCTCACGGGAAAGGTCGCTAAACGGGAGATCTCCATAATAGATCTTGCCCCGGGTCGGCAAATCAATGCCCGCCAGCAGGTTCAGCAACGTCGTTTTACCACTACCGCTTCTGCCACGTATCGCCACAAACTCTCCTGCGTGAAAGTGAAAGTTGATGCCATCTAATACGCTACGAAATATCTCTCCCCGCTGGTAACTTTTTGAGAGACCTTCCAGGCGAATCGACGCATGATTAGAGTTTTTCAAGGTGTGTACGACCATAGTGCGTCGCTCCTCCAGTGATTCATATCAGCTCGCATGAAGATACAGATGGATAGGGGGGAACCAGCCTGATCCCTCTTACGTCCTGACCGCCGACGGATCATCTTCGTCGGAAGTTTATCACAAGGGTTGAACGAGGGATTCAGAAGAGGGGGCGTTCGTGGATATTTCCATCGAGCCACGCATATCGTTCTATTCTAAAGGGATAAAGGCCTGATCGATGGTATCCCCATCCAGGTTGAAAACCTGAAGGTCTATCCGAGATTCACTGACTTCGAATAGCGCATAGTGGCTTACTGCCTCAAACTTCAAACTCTCGCTTCGCCTATCTTGAAGCGGGTAAAGCACTGAGGAACCACCGCCGCTGACAATGTACGTGATTCCATTGCGTTCCAATCGTTCATAATTGTGATCGTGGCCAGAAATGACCAGGACCACATTCGAGGCTTCAAACGCAGGAACCCAGGAGCTGCGAATTGCTGCCCCATCCATCGGGTGTCGCCCACTCGTAAACGGTGGGACATGGAACACGACAATGCTGGCAGTGAAGCGTTCATCCTCCAATCGCGTGGTTACCCAAGCATCTTGCTCCTGCCGCGCCGCACCGCCGTAGAGCTGCTGTGAGTTCAGGAAGAGCACCTGCAGCGATCCAAACTCGAGCGCATACCATTCTCGCCGGATCCCTTCCGGGGCCGAATACCAGCCTCCATCTATCGCTGCAAGCATGGGAAAAGCTTCGAAGTAGTAAGGTAGTCCATTGCGGGTTACGTCGCCATCATATTCATGATTTCCAGGTACGGGGTAGATAGCGGTATTCCGCACCAGGGCGCTCATGGTTGCAAACCATTTGGTCTGGTAGGCTGCGAGAGGGTTGCCCTCCTGGTAGGCGAGATAGACCAGATCGCCGGTATGAAATACCATGTCCGGATCATGCTCTGATAGCTGCGCTGCTAGCTCTTCCGTGATCGCCTCCCCAAACCCCGAATCACCAAATACACCGAAACGCAAGGACATCGCTTCTACCTGCAACGTTCTGGCTGAGATCGGATCCCAGACCTCGTTCCGGTATGTGGGCAACCGGTCATATCCATCGGCTTCCGGGAAAGCCAAAGCCACCTGGTAGGACTGACCCGGGGTTAAACCGGTAATGGAAATGAGCTGGGGGGATGCGTCAGCGCTTATGTTTTGCCATTCAGCCATTTGAGCGGACTCACCCTCTGGCCACCAATACAATTTTCCTTGCCCGGCGTTATTCAGCTGGAACATGAAGTCGAGCCGATCCTGCGTCTTATGCTGAAGATGTAGGGGAATGCTGTAGCGCACAACCCCCCGGTCAATTTTAAGCGCAAGCGTGGGTTCAGGACTGGGGGTGAGCGATGGTTCCACCAGGAGCGCAGTGGGCCCTTGGGAGGGTATGACAGTGCTTGTAGGCTCCTGGAGTGGCGTCGATGTTGATACGTCACCGGTGGGTGAACTGCAAGCCCATATCACATTTGCCAGAATCAACATGGTAAACGCAATCGATCGCATGCTGTTTTTCATTAGCTGACTATGCATTCCTGGCTTTCGCCATCTCCCAGAGCGCTTCGAGTTCTTCAATATTCATCTCGCTCAACTTGCGATCTTGCGCATATGCCATTTCCTCAACATGGCGAAAACGCGCGCGAAAGCGGCGGTTCGCCTGACGCAGGGCGGCTTCAGGATCGATCGCAAGCCAGCGGGCATAATTTACCACTGCGAAGAGCAAATCTCCCATCTCAAATATTTGCTCATCGGACGTCTCCGCCTGAGCGACTTCTTGTAGCTCTTCATTAAGTTTCTCAACCACGCCTTTGATCTCTGGCCAATCAAACCCAACACGAGCCACACGAGCCTGGATTTCATCTGCCTGCGCTAGCGCCGGCAGTCCCATAGGGACTCCATCTAAGAGCCCTGTAGAGGTTCCCTGGTTGAGCCTCTCTGCCTCTTTTAATGCCTCCCAATTGTGGAGTACTTCATCTACTTGTTCAAGGTCCATATCTGAGAAGACATGGGGGTGACGACGAATGAGCTTCTCTCGGATATGCTCAATCACATCAACCATCAAGAATGTCCCTTCCTCAGTGGCGATCTGTGTCTGCAATACAATTTGCAGGAGCAGGTCACCCAATTCTTCCTTCAAAGCCTCCATATCATCCCGATCGATCGCGTCCAGGGCTTCAAACGTTTCCTCCATCAAATGATTACGTAAGGATTGATGGGTCTGCTCGCGATCCCATGGGCAACCCTCGGGTGCGCGCAGATGAGCTACTATTTCCTGAAAGGCTTCAAAGGAGCTTATGGTCGCCAGCGGGGGGACATATAGCGTCGTGGTGATCTCAAACTGCTGCTCCCGATCTAATTGATCCAGTGGCAGGGTCACCTGCTTTGCAGAAGATCCCCCAGCCTGCGAGATCAGAGACACCTCATGGTCCGGGGGGTATTGATTTAACAGGGTTAATTTGACATCCGCCGCAACCATGCGTGAATAGAGTTGCGCGATGAAAATGGACTTGTCCGGAGGGAATGCCGGATGATGTGCCTGCGCGACATCAAGCGCATCCATCACGATCATACCATTCAGGGCATCCAGGCCTAGAAGTGCGAGGCAGGGCTCAACAAAACTGACCCCGTGAATCAGCGAGACAGGCAACCCTGATTGTTTCGCCTCCAGAACCAATCGCGAGACCGTCGCCTCTCCCACCCCAGGATCGCCTGGAACGGCATAGATCACGCCCTGGTCCCGCTCGGCCAGGTTAAGAAGTTTGGCGACAATGGCCTCGTAGACACTTTCAAATCGATCGGCCTCTTCGTAAAGCTCGTCAAAGGCATGAATTTCCACACCTGGGGGTAGTGCTGTAAGTGCTGGGTGCTGGCAAGTTCGCACATAAAGCTCTTCGGCACTCGAAAGAATCTCCCAAGCTTTGCGCGTGAGATAGTCTTCTGATGCGGGGCCTAATCCGACGATCGTGATCCCTGCAGACATATTTCCTCCGGGTATAAATAAAAAGCCGGGGCGGTATAACCCCGGCTTGAACTCAAACGTTCAACTTTGCAACCCTCACATAGATACGCGAGTAGTTTAGCGCTTGGTGTAGGTCGGTGCCTTGCGTGCGCGTTTGAGACCTGGCTTCTTGCGTTCCTTCATGCGAGCATCGCGCGTGAGGAAACCAGCCTGCCGCATCTTTGGGCGCAACTCAGGGTCCATTTCAAGCAGTGCACGGGCAAGACCATGACGTACTGCCCCCGTTTGCCCGGTCACGCCTCCACCTTGCACCAAAACTGACACATCCATTCGTCCTTCAAGCTCAGCCAGTTGCAAGGGTGAGATGATGCTATCGACATCGCCACCACGTGTGAAATACTCCGCCAACGGTTTACCATTTACCACAAAATTACCGTTGCCAGTTTCAATTCGTACACGCGCGCTGCTTGTCTTGCGCCGTCCTATGCCTTCGTAATATTGAGCCACGTATTCCTCCCGTTCGATCTCTGACGTACCAGATCTAACGTACTTCCAAAACCTGCGGTTTTTGAGCTTTGTGGGGATGTTTCATGCCGCTATAGACCTTGAGCTTCCCCATTAATTTGCGTCCGTACCGGTTCTTGGGCAACATCCCCCAAACCGCTGAAGTGATCACACGATCGGGGAAGCGGGCCAATTGTTGGCGCAAGGTGATCTTTTTCAATCCACCGGGATAACCGGAATGGCGGTAGTAGATCTTGTCGTCTAACTTACTACCTGTCACCGCGATTTTTTCGGCGTTGATTACGATAACAAAATCCCCGATATCAACACCGGGTGTGAATTGAGGTTTATCTTTTCCAAGGAGCACTCGCGCGATCGTCGATGCAACCCGCCCGAGATTTTGATTCTCAGCATCGAGGATATACCAATTGCGCTCAACCTCGCCTTGCTTTGGATAATAAGTCTTTTGCACGTCCATTACTCCTAAATCGGTCAATCCATGTTTGACCGTTACCATCTATCTCGTATCGTTACCACGATCATGTCGCTTAATATTCGACGGCGATAAGGCTCAATCCACAGGGCGGCGCCAGAGCGCCCTCCCAACGTGCACCCGGTGTATTTACAAGCGCTTCGAACTCTGCAAGCGTCAAACGCCCGTATCCGACTTCCAGCAGGACCGCAGTGATCCTGCGGACCATGTGCTGAAGAAAGGCATTGGCCTTGATATCGAATATCAGGCCTTCTTCACCCTTCTGCCATCGGCTCTCGAACACCTTGCGAACGGTGGTACCGCCAGCTTTTGGGGCTGGGCCGAACACACGATAGTCCCGCTCTCCCACCAAGCTTTTTGCGGCACGCTGCATGCGCTTGAGCTCCGGCGCTTCCTTCAGCCGCAGAGCATACCGCTCTGCAAGCGGTTGACGCAGGGGATCCACGAAGACCGAATAGCGGTAGTGGCGTCTCTTTGCAGAGTAGCGAGGGTGAAATCCCTCCATTGCGCGTTCGCAATCCCGGATGGCGATATCCATCGGCAAGTGCGCATTGAGCGCCCTGGTCAAATCCTGCAGGCTATGCCCCCAATCAAGCTGGAAGGATATCACCTGGCCTTCTGCGTGAACACCACGGTCCGTCCGTCCAGCCGCCAGCAAGGAGCGACCACGCCAACCCAAAGCGGTCAGAGCCGCTTCGAGATCAGCCTGGATGGTGCGGATCTCGCCCCGCTGCCTTTGGAAGCCTTCAAACGCTGTGCCGTCGTAGGCAACGATCGATTTGTAAGTTACAGACGACGGGCGCAATGAGTCACCCGCCACGGTCGACATAGCTCGACCTATTCTTCAACCAACTCAAGCAGGACCATTTCTGCGCCGTCACCATTGCGTGGCCCCAACTTTAACATACGTGTGTAGCCGCCGGCTCGTTCGCTGTAGCGCGGCGCGATCTCATCAAATAGCTTCTTCACAATCTCAGGATCGGCTAACTTGGCAGCCGCCTGGCGTCGTGCGTGTACAGCTTGCGCTTCCCCTGCAGCATTTCCTCGCTTGGCAAGCGTGATCATACGCTCCGCTGGTCCCCGCATGGCCTGCGCTTTCGCTTTCGTCGTGCGGATACGCTCATGTCGGAAGAGCTCTTTGATCATATTTTTGCGCATCGCCGTACGATGCCCCGAGGATCTACCAAGTCTCTTGCCCGTTTTTTGATGTCTCATAACAACCTACTCCGATTCGACTGCTTCCTGTGGGCTGTCTTCAAGATAGCCCTTTTCCTGCAGCCGGTCTTTCAACTCGTCCAGGCTTTTCTCACCGAAGTTGCGAATCGATAACATCGCTTCTTCGCCTTTTTCAAGCATGTCGAGTACTTCACCTACACTGGTGATCCCGGTTCGTTTGAGTGAGTTGAAGACACGCACGGTTAGATCGAGATTCTCGATCGGAGTTTCATAGATCTCACTCGCCATGCGCGGCTCTTCCTCTTCTGCAGCCGAGACCATCAGGCTTTCTTCGGTCACACCTGAGATATCGCGCAGGTGTGCCATCAAGATCTGGGCACTCTGACTCAGCGAATCTTCAGGTTTGATGGTTCCATCGGTCCAGATTTCCATGATCAAGCGGTCGAAGCTTGTATCCTGGCCCACGCGGGCACGGCCGACTTCAAAATGCACTCGTCGTACCGGATTGAAAATTGCGTCAGTTGGGAGTTCTCCAATCGGGAGCCGCCCACGTTCGTCGGAAGGGGAATATCCCCGCCCTCGTTCGACGTTCATTTCAATCTCAATATACGCCTTATCATCATCAACTGTCAGCAGGTAGAGCTCCGGGTTGACAATCTCAACCTCGGCCGGCGCCATAATATCTGCTGCGGTTACAACCCCCTCACCCTTTACCTCCAGGCGCAGCCTGGCGGATTCGGTATCGTGAATCATGAGCCGCAGATTCTTGATATTAAGCATCAACTGCAACACATCCTCGCGTACACCGGGGATATCAGAGAACTCATGGGGCACATCGGTGATGCGGATCGATGTTACCGCCGCGCCATCCAATGAGCTCAAGAGCACACGACGAATGGCGTTACCTAGCGTAATGCCATAGCCAGCCTCAAGCGGACTGATCACAAATTTGCCATAGTTGCGAGCAACGGCTTCGCGCTCGATTTTTGGCATGACCATATTAGTGGTAATTACCACGATTTCCCTCCACGATTCACGATCCTGAGAACGTGACCGTGCAAACTACACCACTAGCGGGAGTAGTATTCGACGATCAGCTGCTCGTTTAGGTTTGCGTCAATATCGACTCGCTCCGGCATCTTAGCGATCTTGCCGGAGAGTTCCTTCAGATCTCGTTCGATCCACGTCGGAACGGTTTTTGGTTCAGCAATATCCCCAACTTCCTTGAAATAAGGCCTCTTGCGCGAACCTTCTCGGACCTCGATCAGGTCTCCAGTCTCAACCAACATGGATGGAATATCGGTTCGACGTCCATTCACATTGAAGTGACCATGGGTGACCAGCAAGCGTGCTTGCTGACGACTTTCCGCCATGCCCAACCGATAAACTACGTTGTCGAGCCGGCGCTCCAGCATGCGGAGCAGGTTAACACCCGTCAGACCACGTTGTTGCACCGCCGTGCGGTAGTAGCGACGGAATTGACGTTCAGTTACACCGTAAATGCGTCGAGTCTTCTGTTTCTCTCGCAACTGCCGACTATAGTCCGACACGCGCCGGCGTCGGAACTGTGAATCTCGACCGTGCTCTCCCGGCGGATAACTGCGTCGCTCAAACGCGCACTTGGGCGTGAAGCAACGCTGTCCTTTCAAGAAAAGCTTCTCGCCTTCACGGCGGCATAATTTACATACAGGACCAATATACCTTGCCATTGACTTTGTTATTCCTTCCTTTTCAACGTTCGACTAGACGCGGCGTTTCTTGGGAGGACGGCATCCATTATGTGGAATGGGTGTCACGTCACTGATGGAGCGGACACGCAATTCGGTGCCCATTAAGGCTCGGATCGCTGCCTCTCGGCCGGGACCGGGTCCTTTCACCATTACGTCTACCTCCTGCAGGCCGAGATCCTTAGCTGCTTTCAATACTTCCTGCGCAGCCAGGCGTGCAGCATAGGGTGTGCTCTTGCGTGAGCCCTTAAACCCAGATGATCCGGCACTCGCCCAAACTACAGCGTTACCCTGGAGATCTGTGATCGTAATGATCGTATTGTTGAACGTTGCATGGATGTATGCCTTGCCATGCGATACCGTTCGCTTTACTTTGCGGGATGATGCCCGCTGTGATCTCTTCGCCATACGCTAACCTGCCTATCCTCTCTCAACGAATTTCTTGCGTTGCCTGCTCCTGCTAGCTGCAACCGGTTGCCGCGGTGGGTGGAAGGTGCCCATCACCAGTCGTTTGCCGGAAAGATGCATGCAACAAATTATTTCTTCTTCGCGCCCCGCCGCCGTCCACGCCCGGCCACGGTCTTCTTGGGACCCTTTCGTGTGCGGGCATTTGTGCGCGTGCGCTGGCCATGGACTGGCAGCGCGCGTCGATGGCGCAAGCCTCGATAACAACCGATCTCCATCAGGCGTTTGATGTTCATCTGAACCTCACGCCGTAGATCACCCTCGACGGTTAGATTCGAGGAAATGAAATCACGCAAGCCGGTCACCTCTTCTTCAGTGAGATCCCGGACTCGGCGATTGGGATCTACGCCCGTCGCCTGCAGCATCTGCACCGCTGTCGAGCGGCCGATGCCGTGGATATAGGTCAAGCCAATTTCGACCCGCTTATCGCGTGGCAGGTCAACACCTTCAATACGTGCCATGTTTTACCCCTGTCGCTGTTTATGACGCGGATTTTCACAAATGACGTAAACTTTTCCGCGACGCTTCACTACTTTACATTTCGGGCAGCGTCGACGGACTGATGACGATACTTTCATACTGTTGAACTCCTTGACCCCGTGCTTTCTCGGGGCCAGCCGACAAAGTAATCATTATAACGGATCCAGATTTCATCGTCTAGATCATCATCCCGGTCGGTGAGGATCCAGGGACCGTTCTCCGTAACTGCAACTGTGTGTTCAAAATGTGCGGTCAACTTGCCATCCTTCGATGCAACCGTCCATCGATCGCTGAGCACAAGTGTTTCACGAGTACCACTCAAGACCATGGGCTCTAGGGCGATGGTCATGCCGGGCATCAGCGGCCGACCACGTCCAGCGTAGCCATAATTCGGGACCTGAGGATCTTCGTGCATCCTGCGACCGACTCCGTGTCCGGTATACTCCCTGACGACCTGGAAGCCGTGTTTTTCAACGTGCTCCTGTATCGCCGCCGATACATCGCCAGTGCGATTACCAGGGACCATCTTGGAGATACCAACAAAGAGCGAATCACGGGTTACATCGATCAACTTTTGGGCTTCGGCACTAATTTCCCCAACACCAACAGTCAATGCTGAATCGCCGATAAAGCCTTCATGAACCGTTCCGCAATCGATGCTAACGATATCCCCTTGCACCAGCCGACGCGCCCCGGGTATACCATGTACCAGCTCATCGTTTACCGAGATCGTCGTCTCAGCGGGGTACGGATAGGCCCCCGGTACACCAACAAACGCTGGTTTCGCACCATATTCTTTCAGCACGGCAGCTGCCGCATTGTTGATCGTTGCCGTGCTGACACCGGGCTCAATCACGGCCACTGCTGCCGCGAGCGCTTTGGCGTTGATCTTCCCGGCCATACGCATTCGCTCCAGCTCCTGGACGCTCTTTATGATGACACCCTTTTGCCCCATCCAGCCTAATCCGCCTTATTTTCTAGTAGAGCGATCATCGTCGCGGTTACCTCTTCGATCGGATGATCCCCATCGACCTCACGCAACAAGCCACTCTCTCGAAAATGTTCGATCAACGGTTCCGTCTCTCGTTTGTAAACTTCAATTCGTTCCAATACCGTCTCGCGCATATCATCCGGTCGTTGGTACAGTTCGGATCCATCGATATCACAAATTCCGGCGACTTTCGGTGGATTGAACTCCATATGGAAGATATGTCCGGCCTTTCGACAAGTCAGGCGCCCACAGGTCCGGCGAGCGAGGATCTCCTCATCCACCTTGATGTGGAGCACCGCGCACAGGTCGCAATTAAACTCGCGCAGAATTTGTTCCAGCGCCTCCGCTTGCAGCGGTGTGCGGGGAAACCCGTCGAGTATGGCGCCCTCTTTGCAATCCGGGCGAGACAGCCGGTCGCGAATCATGCCGATCGTCACATCATCAGGAACAAGCTGGCCCTGATCGATATAGGTCTTGGCAATCACCCCGAGTTCGGTCTGATTTTTAAGGTTCTCTCGAAAAATATCCCCGCTGGATACATGCGGAACACCCATACTTTTCGCTAAACGTAGAGCTTGCGTCCCCTTCCCGGCTCCGGGTGGGCCAAGCAGCACTACGAAAGTACTCATCTCACACCGTTCCTAACGTACTAGGACAGCTTGATCATA
The DNA here is from genome assembly GCA_041554155.1 of Anaerolineales bacterium. Classification (GTDB taxonomy): domain Bacteria; phylum Chloroflexota; class Anaerolineae; order Anaerolineales; family E44-bin32; genus E44-bin32. The sequence goes on along the minus strand of JBFFMI010000044.1, from coordinate 2,005 downwards.
CCCACGCAGCTTCAGCTCAGCTTCGATCGATCGGTAGAGATCACGCACAACACCTACGACAATCAGCAAGCCGGATGACGATACAAGCAACAAGCCTGTGTTGCCACCACCAATGGGCCATATCAAGCCCACGAGGAAGGGCATGATCGCAACGATCCCGAGAAACAGCGCACCTGGGAAAGTAATACGGCGCAACACGCGGGTGAGGTAACGTTGTGTCGCCACGCCCTTCGTCACACCCGGCACCTGCGCGCCTGAACGCTTTAAGTTCTCTCCATAGTTCTGCTGGCCGAAGATCACATCGGTGTAGAAGAATGTGAAACCAACAACGAAGAAGAAATACAGAATCCAGTACATGCTGCTGAACCCGCCAAAAGTCGCCTGCAGCCATAATGCGATATTGCGAACGGTGACGTTGGCCGATTCAATGAAGAACTGGGCCACCACGGCGGGAAAAGTCAACAGGGATTGCGCAAAGATAATCGGGATCATGCCTGCCATATTGACCATCAGGGGCAAAGTCCCTTTGACCGGCATCGACATGCGATTACCCACTCGGCGTCCCGGATACATCACAGGGACATTGCGGCGCCCCTCCTGCACGTAAACGATGGCGAAAATCGTCATGGCCATCAGGAAAACCAGAAACAGGATGATCGGGATTAATTGCTGGCCTGACTGACTCGCAATCAATTGCCCCAGGTTGGTCGGCATCTGCGAAACAATACCGGCGAAAATAATCAGAGAAAGCCCCTGATTGCGGATACCATATTCTGAGATCAATTCGCCGAGCCAGATGGCGAACATTGTCCCGGCGGTCATCGTCAGAACAGTAGCGAAAGTAGGTAGGTTCAACCCCAGCGGCACGTTCAAAACACTTACTCCCGCGTACTGCTGGAACAAGCGGATCTGACCCAGTGCATTCAATGTAGCCATGGGCACCGCCAGGTAATACGTCCACTTCTCCTGCCACTTGCGCCCCTCGCGTGGGTCATCTTGCATGCGTTGCTGCAAGGAAGGAATGATGGGTACAAGAAGCTGCAGGATAATCTGCGCCGTAATGTACGGGTAAACCCCCATTGCCAATACGGAGAAGTTCGAGACGGTACCGCCAGAAAGCAAATCAAGCAAACCAAATAACGTTTGCCCCTGTCCGCTGCCGCTTAATACGCTTTGGATCGCCACGCGATTCACACCCGGCACGGGCACAACCGCGACAAAGCGGTAGATAACCAATAGTAGCAATGTGATCAGAATGCGGTTACGAATATCGGACGAGATAAAAAGAAACCGCAGTGTTGAGCGTCTCATCTGTTGCTCCCTTTGAGCCTCGAATCTCGGATCAAGCTTCGAGGACCTCTACGGAACCTCCAGCGGCTTCGATTTTTGCCCTTGCGCCACTTGAGATACGATGAACCTTCACCTTGAGCGGGACCTTGACTTCACCCTTACCCAAGATAACAACCGGGGTCTTGAGATCTTTAATGATGCCCGCCTCGAGCAAACTCTGAGGGCTGACCTCGCTTTCCGCTTTGAGCTCTACCAATTTCTCCAGGTTTACCTGCTGCCATTCTTTACGATTGATATTGGTAAACCCGCGCTTAAATGGAAGGCTGCGGAAGAAGGGTAAATTGCCACCCTGGCGATAAAGTTTGCCACCCGAGCCTGCGCGTGCGCCATAGCCTTTCGTGCCGCGCCCGGCCGTCTTTCCTTGCCCAGCGGATATGCCGCGCCCTTTACGCTTGCGCTTCTTTGTTGCACCTGGACGTGGTCCTAAATCATGCAGCTTCATGCTTGATCCTACTCCTCCACCTTCACCAGATGTTGAACCTTGGTGATCATGCCGCGAATCTCAGGCGCGTCAGGTTGTTCAACCGTTTGGTTAATCTTATGCAACCCCAGCGCCCGGATCGTTCGCTTTTGCTTGATGTTGTATCCAATCGGGCTGCGAACCAGGGTGATTCGCAGCGCTTTCCCTTTGCTTGCTCGCTTAGCCATTCGTCTT
>JBFFMI010000043.1:0-15262 GCA_041554155.1 Anaerolineales bacterium | reverse complement strand
GAACCCCACCGTCAGGGTTCCAAAGGTAACCGCGCCAAGTAAGGCGCGCCCGCGTGGAAGGGGAAGCTTCTGAAAGTAGACCAGGAGCCAGAAGACCAATGCAGCCAACCCAAATCGAAAGGCTGCCGCCCAGAAGGGTGCCATCTCTGCATAGGTGATGCGGATGGCGACTGATGCCCCACCGCCGACGAGGATGAATAGAAAAAAAGCCAACAGCACCGGTCGCTCGGGGAGCCGGGTGATTGCAACGCTTTGGACAGCCATTTGTCTCTCCATTCCAAGAATTGGACCGAGTATATCCGAAATTACCCGGGCAGGGGAATTCACCCTGAGGTTCTTGTCTCCCCCCACAACTGGTGCAAGAGCAATGACGTTGCGAAGATCTATTCTCAGGTATCATTTAATGAACTTGAACCTGTCACAAACGTTTAATAATGATGGCAGGTTAATAGCAAGAGGTTTAAACATGAAACAGCATATGATTGCAAAGCCACGAATGTTGGTTTTCCTTATCGGTGCGCTCATAATCAGTGCGTGCGGATCCCCGTCCGAGGAGTCGACTCCAACCCTGAGTAGCGAGCAGATCCAGACCCAGGCAGTTGAGACCTTCTCGCTGGGCTTAACCCAGACTGCCCTGGCCAACCCGACCGAGACCCCCACGGCGACGTCAACACACACGCCAACCGAAACCAGCGCGCCAGAAGCGACGGCCACAATCGCCACACCTGTCAGTGTTGTCGTGCCGACTAACTCCTGTTACAGCCTGGCTTTCGTCGCCGATGTGACGGTTCCAGATAATTCGAACATGACACCGAGTCAAAATTTCACCAAGACCTGGCGGGTAAGAAACAATGGTTCCTGTACATGGGAGACCGGTTTTAAATTTAACTTCACGGGTGGGGAGGCGATGGGAGGATCTTCGATCACCCTGCAATCGGGAGTAAGCGTTGGGACAGAAACGGAGCTAACGGTGCAACTCACCGCACCGAGCACGAATGGGACCTATCGTGGAAACTGGCGGATGACCAACGCTGCCGGAACGTATTTCGGGGATGAGGTTTATGTGCTGATCATTGTTGGCGGCAGCACCCCGACGGCGACAACCTCAGTAACCGCCACTTCTACCGTAACGCCCACACCGACTGAGACGGCTTCGTCCTAGCCGATCGGGAGCAACATTCAGATTTGACCTCATGCCGTCAGATGGTCAGGGCAGGCTCCTGAAGCCGAAATCATCGATATAACACCAGCCCCATTCCTCACCGGGTTCGATCGATTGGATGATCGGGTGTCCGGTCGCTTCGAAGTGTTTGCGGGCGTGCTTGTTCTTCGAATCGTTGCAACAGCCAACGTGTCCACAGATCCTGCAAAGGCGCAGGTGCACCCATGTGTCGCCGGTTTGCAAGCACTCTTCACAACCATCTGCGCTCGGTGTGACATCCTGTATCAGGACCAGATGCTGACATTCCTTATTAGGGGTCATTGTAAATCCTCTTGATGATCTTGTAGTGATCGAAAGCGATCATTTTTATTGGAAAACTTCGTTCCTACTGATTCGATGGCTTTGCCACCCCGGTCAACCAGGGTACTCTTCATCCACTTGCGTGATCGGGGATTAAAGTTAAAACTGCTCCATCATAAATGCCGAAGCAGTTCTAAGTGCCCCCACGGGGATTCGAACCCCGGTCTTAGCCTTGAAAGGGCTACGTCCTGGTCCCCTAGACGATGGGGGCAGCGACGGGCATTGTACCATTCTCAGCAGAAACCGGTCAACGTTTTGACCGCTTGCGCGGACTCTTCCCCTTGTAGGATGGGACAGTGATAGGGGCGATTCTCACCAGTTCACGATCCATCAAACGGGCGCGTAATCGCGGATCAATTTCATCCAGCGAATCGGCCGTAGTGATGATTGTAGGTAGCGCTGCATTGTATCGGTAGTTAACTAACTGGTAGAGCTTCTCTTGCACCCATGGTCGTGTTGCCTGTGAACCCAAATCATCCAGGACCAATAATGAGGCTGTGCGGATCTCTTCGAAGCGACGATCATAGGATGTTTCACTCGCAGGGTTGAACGTAGCCCGTAGATGATCGAGCATGTCGGGGACGACGACGAACATGACCGGGAAGCCCTGGCTGGCACGGTAATTGGCGATCGCAGCTGCCAGGTGAGTTTTGCCCGAGCCAAATGTGCCCATAAATACCAACCAGCCATCGGGCTCCTCGGCAAATTCTTGCGCCAATTGGAATGCGGTATCCAGCGTATCCGTATCCCCGGCTGGTAATTGTTCCCCTTTGCGCAGGCTGAATGTGCCGAATGTCTGGTTTGTATGAAGATGAAGTGAGGAGAGTTCATGCTGACTGCTGTCCTCAACCGGTCGCCGATAATCCGGGGCAAGAATCTGGACATAGGAGACCAGTTCTGGATCGGACAGGCGTGAACGCATACGACCTTCGATCTCCTCCAACAACAGATTGGTGGTCACGACCGTGGGTAGTTGGTTGATGTAGCGAAAATTCAGGATCTGGAAGAGCTTCTCGCGCGCCCAGGCTGTCGCACTCTGTGTGCCAAAATCGTCCATCACGAGAAGCGGTGCATTGCGGACTTGCTCAAAGCGATCCTCAAAGCTCACATCCGCAGAACTATACGTGTAGCGCAGCTGGTCTAAGAGATCGGGGACTGTGAGGAACAGGGTGGGTACGCCCTTCTGAACCGCAGCGTTCGCAATCGCGGCGGCGAGGTGGGTTTTACCGCATCCATAGCCACCTTGTAGGAACAGCCAACCAGCTAGTACATCAGCGTAGGCTTCGGCCTGGTTGAATGCACGCTCAAGCGATTGCCGCTGTTGGCCACCAATCCCCACGCGTCCCTGGGGATTAAAGGTGTCGAAGGTGTATTCCTTGAGCTCCTCCAGGCGGCTGAGGCTGAATAACCGCTCTCGCATGCGCTGCTCTACGTCCACCTGGCGGCAGACGCAAACCTGGACCCGCCCGAAATCCGGATCGTCTAGATCCCGATCCAACCGCAGATAACCAACCCCCTGACAGTGTGGGCAGTTTGGATCCCCCAGGGTTTGCCGTGGGGCTTTCAAAGCAGCATCTTCAGGCATCCCAGAAGTCCGCGAACTGCCCTTCGATGTACCTGCGGCGAGCTTTTTCAGTGTCTCCTCTATCTTCTCGCTCATCCTTACCTCGTCGACGCCAATCTTCAAGGATTGCCTCGATATAGCGCCACTTGCGAACATTGTTTTCAACGGATATCTGGATCGCTTCTTCAAGCCAGTGCGCGGGATATTCGCCTTCCGCCCCTCGCAAACGCTCAGCAATAATTGGTGTGAGTGGCCCGATGTTCTGTTCATATAGGGTGAATACGTTAGGGCGCTGACGAACCAAGGCGATGGGGTGATCATCCGCAGGCAGCCAATCACCGGCTTCAATGGCTGCAACAGCGCCCCGTCCTTTCTCACTGTTGAGAAAGTACAGCCGATCCGTTCCCCCCGAGAAAGTACCCCCTACGGTGATCAAGGTGCCGCGTGCGACGGCCCGCTCAAGCGCCTCATCGAGGGCTTCATCCGCAGAAATTCCGGGGGATCCGAATCCGCCCATCAGCACCTGGTCTTCCTTCATCTCATTGTGACTCAAATAGCGAAAGGCACCCTCGCGTTGGCTCAAGGCCCAGAAAGCGTAGATGGTCAGCTTCAGTTCACCCACATGATCGATCTGGGGCAGCAACTCATAAAAGAACAAGGTGGGGACAGGCGTAAGCTCCAGCTTACCTTCGGGAAAACCCGGGAACCCTTTACCGCTCGACATCGTCATTCTCTAGGCCGCCATGCTCAAGCCCCATCTACCGGGGCCAGATCCACAGGGCGGGTTGCAGCGTTCTCGAATTTTGCTAGTGCCTGTCGGAATACTAGTTCTATCGTTCCAACGGGGCCGTTGCGGTGCTTCGCTACAATGATCTCGGCAGTGTTCTGTTTCAATGCATCTTCTTCGTACTGGTCTGGCCGGTAGATGAACATCACCACATCGGCGTCCTGCTCGAGACTGCCTGATTCGCGCAGGTCGGAGAGGATCGGCCGTGGTGGCCGGCGGGATTCGACAGCGCGCGAAAGTTGGGCGGCCGCCAATACCGGGACGTTCAATTCGCGCGCCAATGCCTTCAGATTGCGAGAAATATAAGAGACCTCCTGCACGCGGTTGTCTATGCGGGTGTCGCCCGTCATGAGCTGGAGGTAGTCGACGACGATCAGGTCAAGACCCACTTCCATGTGCAAGCGGCGGCATTTTGTGCGCAACTGCAAGGGTGTAATGGCCGGCGTGTCATCGAGATAGATCTGGGTTTCACCCATAGCGCTCACCGCCTGCGTGAACACAGGCCACTCTTCATCGCGTAGATTTGCCAATCGCAGCCGCTGCGAGTCAATCCCGGTCTCCTGGGAGAGCAAACGCTGCACAAGCTGCTCATTTGACATCTCAAGGGAAAACAAGGCGACATGGCGTTTGTAGATCTGACTGGCGTTCTTTGCTACGGATAGGCAGAAGCCTGATTTGCCCTGTCCGGGTCGACCGGCAATGATCAGGAGGTCGGAACTCTGCAAACCTCCCAAAAGGCGGTCGAGATCAATAAAGCCCGTGGGGACACCCAGAGTTTCATCCTGATGTCGGGCCAGGTAATCGATGCGGTCATAATACTCACTGAGCACGTGTTTGATCGGTTGAAGCTGGTGGGTCAGGCGTCTCTCGCTGACTCCGAATATGGATTTTTCTGACTCGTTGACCACATCTTCGATTGTGCTTCCGCTTTGATACGCCAGCCTGGCGATCTGATTTGCCGCTGCTAATAAGCGACGACGGGTGGCAGTCTCCTCGACAACGCGAGCATAGGCCTCGGCATGGAGCGATGATGGGACGTTATTGATCAGGGCGGTAAGATAAGCAGGTCCCCCGACCTCACTCAAGCGGCTCTGGCGCTCAAGTTCCTCGGACACGGTGAGGATGTCAACGGGTAACCGTTGTTCCTGTAATCCTGTAAAAGCTTCCCAGACCCAGCGATTGCGGTGGAGGAAGAAATCCTCGGCTGTCAGGAACTGGGCGACATCATAATAGACTTCGGGGTTGACCAGCACAGAGCCCAGCACGGCTTCTTCGGCTTGACGATCGTGAGGCATCTGCTGGGGAGTACGACCATCACCGGATGAGCCTTCAGTTGGGGGTAGCTGAACCTCAGTCATTTTTCCACCGTTGGGTCAAAAACGTTTCCCGGTTAGAGAGGGAAACGAGGTCTTTGATTGATAATATTGTATTATGTTGCGGTCGTGAATGGCTCTCGAGGGTTGAGTACGCTACTCTTCCTCGCCAGTTTCCGAATCTTCCAGATCGTCTAAATCGAGTGTTTGCACGAAATCCTTGAAAACATCGAGGCGTTCATCTGGTTCACCCTGGACTTCAGTACCTTCAATATCCTGTTCGGGTACAGATGAAGCTTCATCCATCACGGTTTCTGAGACAAATACAGGTACGTGAACCCGGACCGCCAGGGCGAGAGCGTCGGAGGGGCGCGAATCAATTTCCATTTCGCTGCCGTTCACCTGGATGACGATGTGTGCATAGAACACTTCATCGCGCAACTCGGTGATGTTTACCCGCAGCACCTGGGCGCCAAGTTGGTTGAGAACGTTCCGCAGGAGGTCGTGGGTGAGCGGGCGCTGTACCTCAACGTCCTGCAGGCTAAGCGTTATCGCTTCAGCCTCGTAGGGTCCGATCCATATTGGCAGGAAGCGTTCGGATTCGAGTTCCTTAAGAATCACGATGCGCTGCTGTGACATCAAACTTACACGTATACTGTCGATCTCAACTTCTACCATTTCATCGCCTCGAGACGCTCAATCTACGAACGTGGGCCGATTATATCATGGTGCAATAAGCGCTTTGGTGGCGAGTTGGGGGATCTGTGGTTCCAGTGCTATGATTTGAAGGCTTGTCATTAGACCAAACAAGGTGGGCTCAATATGCTTAAGCGTTTATTCGCGCCAGAGGGTGTTGTTGTGGTAGGTGCATCCCAAAATCCTACCAAACTGGGCTATGGTGTCGCTCGCAACCTGGTGGTGTCAGGCTATCCGGGTGCGATCCATTTCGTGAATCCGGGATTGGGCACGCTCTTTGATCGACCCTTATATCCCGATCTTGCGAGCGTGCCAGATCCTGTGGATCTGGCCGTGGTAATGATCCCTGCCGCAAAAGTGCCGGATGCTCTGCGAGATTGTGGGGAACGTGGCATTCGGTACGCGATTGTGGGAGCGGGTGGATTTCGTGAGACTGGCGAGGTCGGTCGAGCTCTGGAAGCTCGCTGTTTGGAGGTTGCGCAGCGCTACGGAATCCGTGTATTAGGACCGAACTGCATCGGCTACCTCGACACCCATATCCCCATTGATACCAGCTTTCTGCCCCTGCCCGGACCCATCCGCGGTGATATCGCCTTCCTTTCACACTCAGGCGCAATTTGCGAGACCGTCATCGACTGGGCGCGTGGTCAGGGCTTTGGATTATCGCGCCTGGTGAGCCTGGGGAATCAGATGGATCTCAATGAAGGCGAGGTGCTGCCGGACGTGGCAGCGGATCCCAATACGCGAGTGGTGGCAATGTATATGGAGGGGGTAGGCGATGGAGCGACCTTCATCGAGCAGGCACGCCGGGTTACCCCAGATAAGCCGGTGGTCGCTATCAAAGTGGGTCGATCAACCAGCGGGCGCAAGGCGGTGGCATCGCATACCGGAGCATTGGCCGGTCGGGATGAGGCATTCGACGCCGCGTTCCGGAAAGCGGGGGTGATCCGGGCACGGCACAGCGAGGAAATGTTCGATTGGGCCAGGGCGCTGGCCTGGTGTAAACCCCCGCGCGGTCCGAACGTGGCTGTTCTCACCAACGCCGGTGGACCCGGGGCGATCGCGGCCGATGCGTTAGAAACCCACAACCTACGCCTGCCAGAATTAGAGCAGGCTACAAAATCTGGATTGGCCGCGCTCCTCCCGCAGGCAGCCAGCTTGCGCAACCCGGTCGATATGCTGGCCGGGGCTGGGCCACGGGAGTATGCCGATTGTTTGCGATTGCTGCTTGCGGATGAGGGGGTTGACAGCATCATTGTCATCCTGCCGCCGCCCCCAGTGACGACTGCAGCCGAAGTCGCAGGTGCAATCATTCCGGTGATTCGCTCTGCCGAGAAACCGGTGGTTTTGGCGCTGATGGGAGAAGAGCTGATCGCCCACGCCGCGCGGCTATTCCGTCAATCACGCATCCCCGACTACCGATTCCCAGAACGGGCAGCCTCGGTCCTCAGCGTGTTGTACGAAAGATCCAAGCAACTTGATCGCAAGTTGTCTGTGCCTCCTCCCTATGAAGATATCGATCGTGCGCTGGTAAAGGCTCAGCTGGATACATCAGCCGTCGGGCGCGAGGGATTTCTCTCCGCCAGGGCTGCTCACACTGTTGCGGAAGCCTATGGATTGCAGATGCTTGCATATCGATCGGTCACGACAACCGAGCAAGCTGTCGAAGTGGCGGAAGCGATGGCATACCCTGTCGTAGTGAAACTCGATTCCCCCGATCTGCCTCATAAATCGGATCTGGGTGTCTTGGCGCTTGGCTTGAATTCGGCAGAAGAAGTTCGTCAGGCTTGCGAACGCATCATGCGCCAGGCTGAAGCCTCTATCCCCAACCACCATGTGGAAGGATTACTGATCCAGCCCGAACTCAAAGGGGGGCAGGAAGTGATCGTGGGTTTTGTGCGTGATGCCCAGTTTGGCCCCTTGCTGATGTTCGGCACCGGTGGGGTTGATGTTGAAGCACTGCAAGATGTCGCCTTCGAACTTGCACCGCTCAGTCGGGAGGAAGCGGTAGCGATGATCGAGCGCACACAGGCAGGGCGAAAAATGCGCGGATTTCGCAATAGTGCGCCCGCCGACCAGGAGGCTGTGATCGAGGCACTCCTGCGCTTGAGCCAGTTGGCCCTGGAACAGGATCGGATCCAGGAGCTCGAGATCAACCCCCTGCGGGTAATGCCGGAAGGTGAGGGGGCTTTAGCGCTCGATGTACGCATGCGGGTTGCTTCCATAACGTAGGCGCAGCGAGGAACATGCCATTAGCGCTGCCATCCCATAGCCCCAAAATCCCCTAAACGCAAACATTACTAGACAATATCTTGACAAATACTAGTAATATGCTATGATTTCTCCGATATTGGTATTAAAGGAGCGAATCATGTTCGTAATTCCTGATCAAGAAAAAGTAGTTTTCCATACTTCAACGCAGGAAATGGTCGCACCGAACCTGGGCAAGATTGAACAGGTCAAGGCTTTGACGGCTGGATTACCGACACCTGTTGATATGAAATTCGCTGTACGCACCTTGCTGGAGGGGCTCGGTGAGGATCCGGATCGAGAGGGTTTGCTGGATACACCCAAGCGTGTGGCAAAGATGTTAAGCGAGGTCACGAGTGGCTACCGGGTTGATCTCGAAGCTGTCATCAACGGTGCGATGTTCGAAGAGACCTATCGTGAGCCCATTGTTGTGCGGGATATCACTTTTTACAGCATGTGCGAACATCACATGTTGCCTTTTTATGGGAAGGTGCATGTGGCGTATATCCCGAGTGGACGCGTGGTTGGTTTGAGCAAAATCCCGCGCGTTGTGGAGGTTTTTGCCCGGCGGCTCCAGGTTCAAGAGCGCATGACACAGGAGATTGCAGATTTCCTGCATGAGAAGCTGCAACCTCGCGGTGTTGCTGTGATTGCCGAGGGCGTCCACTTGTGTGCTGTCATGCGTGGTGTGAGCCAACCGGAAGGGGTGATGCAGACGCAGGCCGTGGTTGCAGAATCCGAAGAGGTACGCAACCAACTCCTGGGTTTGTTGAAAAAATAGGTTATACGCTTGACGCCGGGTGTGTCCTTGGGTATTTTTGAAGAGTGGTCGAAGGTGAGGTGACCAACATGACGATACGCATTGTCACAGATAGTACGTGCGATCTGCCCGCTGATGTGGTCAATCGATATGCGATCAAAGTCATCCCGATGTTGATCAACGTTGGTGAGCAAGGTTATCGGGATGGAGTGGATATCAGCCGTGCAGAGTTTTATCAGAAACTTCCCTCTTGGGAGATCGCTCCGACGACAGCTGCACCCAGCCCTGAAACCTTTCAGACCGCCTACCGCGAACTGGCTGCGGAGGGTGCCCATGAGATCCTCTCCATCCACATCTCCGAAAGCCTGAGTGCAACGATGCCCGTTGCAAGTTTCGCGGCTGGTGAAACACACGAGGTTGCTGTGGAAGCCTTCGATTCCCAACAGTTGAGTCTCGGAACTGGCTTTCTCGTGGAAAAGGCAGCCAAACTGGCAATGGAGGGGCGGACACTGACCGAGATCAAGCAAGCGCTTTACGATCAGATCCGCAGGAGTCACGTATTTGCAGCGCTCGATACGCTTGAATTCCTGCGACGTAGTGGCCGGATGAACAGTATTATGGCTGGCCTGGGAAGTGTGCTGCAGTTAAAACCGCTGCTGAAGATGTATGCCGGTGAGGCGACCTCTGAGCGAGTGCGTACGAGTGATAAAGCGAAAGCGAGAGTGATCGAGCTGCTCAAAGAAAAAATGCCGCTCGAACGTCTGGCCATCCTTCACACGAACGCCGAAGAGCAAGCTCGGGCTCTGCTCGCTACCATTGGGGACATCATTCAAACAGAAGATATCACTGCCGTGGATATCACCCCGGTGATCGGGGCGCATATCGGGCCGGGGGCCATCGGCTTCGCCACCATTCGTTCTTAAGGTAATAACGCAATCAGGTTGGGAGAGCCAGACCCATTCCCTGCCAGCGCGCAGGGAATTGTTTTCACCGCGAAGTTGGATAGATCTAGGCTACTGGTGCAGCGAGGCTGTGTGCTAATTCTGCAGCAACCTGGGCATTGTTATGGAGCAACGAAAGGTTGGCCTGGACCGTTGCCCCGGCACTTTTCTCGCTGAGATAGTCCAAGAGGAACGGCGTAACAGCCTTGCCCGTGATGCCATGCTCATTGGCCAAGCGCAGGGCTTCCTGCAAGTTCGCCTCGAATATGTCGGCTGGAATCGCATCGTCTGCAGGGCAGGGCACACCTACGAGCACACCCGACTCCAAACCTGAGTCCCAATGAGCCCGAATGATCCCGGCAGCTTCATCAGCACCCGCAACATTGATCTGTACGGGCAAGGAGCCACCAGCACTGAAAAACTGTGGAAAGTTTGCGCTTTGCCAACCAAGCACGGGCACGCCATAGGTTTCAAGCCATTCGAGTGTGCGTGGTAGATCGAGGATCGCTTTTGCGCCAGAGCATACGACTGCAACTGGCGTGCTGGCCAGAGCAGGTAAATCGGCAGACACATCACCACTGTCCCCGCGATGAATGCCACCGATCCCGCCCGTGGCGAAGACCGAGATGCCACAGCGATGCGCCAGGTACATAGTAGCTGCCACAGTCGTACCGCCCGATCGCTTTAACGCTCGTTGAACCCCGATTTCACGGCGGTTGATCTTCACCGGATCAGTTGCGAATGCCAGTTGCTCCAGTTGGGAATCACTCAATCCAACGTGGTAAACGCCTTCAAGCAAGGCGATCGTCGCAGGAACGGCTCCGGCTTTACGAATCACCTGCTGCACGCGCATACCTAACTCAAAGTTCGTCGGTTGCGGTAGTCCATGGGTGATCACCGTGGTTTCCAGGGCTACGATCGGTTGGCCCGTTCGCAGACCTTGCTGGACATCGGGATGCAGTTTTATCCAGGTAGGAAGGCTTTCAAGTACGCTCATTTATGGGTATATCCTATGGCAGAGGTAGCTTAGAGGTACTCGTCATAGAGCCGCTCCAGTGAAAGGTCCTGCGCGACGGTACCCAACGAGCGCAGGGTTAGCGCAGCGGCTGAGACACCTAGACGGACAGCTTCATCAATGGGTATGTCGCTGAGCAGGGCGAATATCACAGCAGCTGTGAGGGCATCCCCAGCGCCAGTGGGGTCGACGACCTCGGTTCTGAAGGCCGGTATGTGGCCCGAACTCTCTGCTGTAGCGTACCCCACACCAAATTCCGCCATTGCGATAATCGCGATCTCCACGCCTTCGTTGACCAGATGTTTTGCTGCCTCAATCACCTGATCTCGATCGGCATGTGGAACGGGATGAGAACAAATCGTTGCGGCTTCCCTTTGATTCAACGTGAGCAGCCACAAATCGTCCAGGAAAGGTTGCAATCTTGGCCCGAGTTTGACCGATGTCGGGTCGGCTGCAATCGGGATGCGGGCTTGTTTTGCCTGCGTTATTGCGGTCCTAAGCGTTTTCTCCGGTAGATTTGCATCGAGGAAGACAGCTGCAGCGTCTTCGAAAAGTGAGTTCTTTTCAAGCAGATACTCCGAGGTAATCGCGTCGCTGATCCGCATATCGTCCAACCCCAGGTGCAAGTTTCCCTGGTCGTCCAGGATAGCCAGATAGGAGCCGGTTGGATGTTCACTGATTTGAAGGCAGTGCTCGACGTTGATACCCATCGAGTGCGCCTCTTCCAGGATCTGCTGGCCTTGCAGGTCATCTCCCACGGCGGTGATCAGGTTGACTTCCATTCCCAGCCGGACGAGATTTTCTGCAACGTTTCGCCCTACCCCTCCAGCAGAGACCCTCAATTGGCCAGGATTGGAGGTGCCAGTCTCCAGGTTTTCAAAGGCACGTCCTACGAGGTCAAGGCCGGAGGAACCGATGACCAATACCGGTGCTTCGAGGAGTTCAATATCGTTCACGTTCATTCACCCCCGAGGGTCTGGGGATCAATCAAAGTTCCGATATGCTTCCGGAGCAGGCTTATATCCGATCTATCGTATGTTGCTCCCTCCAGCCGCTGGTCCATGGCTTCAAGCTGGCGGGCGATGGTGGAGAGCAGTTCAAAGCAGCGGTAGGACCGGGGCAGTTCGCCCGCCTCCCAGCTCTGGATCCACTCGCGGATGATCGCGTTTGGTCTCTGCTGGCTGGCCAGTAAACGTTGTCGTTGCACGTACTCCGGCGAACGGTAGAGCAGTAACCGCATACTATTGCGCCAGGTGCGAACCAGGGTCTGGTCAGATTCCACTGGATCCTGGACGGTGCCGACGCTCCAGGTGCCAACGCCCACCCAATCTAGCTCCAGGCCTTGTTCTCTCAAGCGAGTGTGAAGATCGGGGGTATGAAACCTTTCTGTTAGCTCAGCACGAGGTATCTGGATAGAACCTTGCCCATCGTCTGATAAGTCCACCTTTGATGCATGGTTCTCTTGTGTCACCAGGCGCCGGTAGGGTTGTAAAGCAAGAAATTCATCCAAGCTGTAACGTTGCACAAATGCACGGATTTCGGCACGGACAATATCCTTCAAGGTATCGGCTGGCGTGCGCCTTTTACCCGTTTGAACCGGTTGGGCGTAGACGATCCGGCGGATTGCATCCTCGCTAAACGGATAAGGATTGCTCAGGCTGCGCTCTTGATCACCGCCAAATACTCTAAACACCATTTGGGCATCCTGGGCAACAACTCGGACGCCGTCCCGGGTTTCCGCCATGATTGAATCGACCTTGGCGATCCGATCCCGCAGGTCCACAACATCCCGCAGCCTCTCAAAGCCGCTAATGGCATAGCTTGCTTGAGGCGTCGCTGAATGCTGGTTGGAGAGCTCGTTTTGGGTCGATTGCGCCAGACCGTAAATTCTAGGAACCCCATCAATGCTTTCAAAGACAGCGGCAAAACCTAGGTGGGTTTGGATGATACCTGGACCGCCGATGCGACGAACCGGATTGTTGCTGTCGAGTGCATCTTTCTCACCGGTATTGATGTGTAATTTGGGTGTGCTCAGGCCGTAGAGCGCGCCTATCAGGTAACGCCAGGAAATTGAAAAGCGGTCGAGCTCAAACAAGTCGCTCAAGTATCTGGCAGAGATGACGATCCCTAGCAGCAGACCCGCAAGCACGGGCAGGAGGTGTAGCAAGACCTCCGGGTTCAGAAATGTGCTTGCAATGTTAAGCAGCGGGTAGGTGAACTGGGGTACGTTGCGCAGCCAGAAAACAGGGATTTCGCCAGGGAAGCGCAAGCCCACAATCGTGACCACCCAGTGAATAGCGACCAGCGCGGCTAGTAAGATGAAACGGATGAGCGCAGCTGTGACATCGCGGCCGAAGATGAGCAGGAAGAGGCTACGCAGGATCGATCGTCCCAGGTTGAGTAAGGTGGGCTCTGAACGATTCATGCTGTACTCACTGCACCGGGATCCTGGCAATCTGCTGCCAGGCTTTGCAGCTCGTTTTGCAGCGCGGCGAGGTGCGACTGCAATTGGGGTTCAAGGAGCTGACTGTCGTTGGATGCGGTGGAGTGAAGTGCATCTGAAATAAGTGCCAGCAGGGTTTCACGTTTATCGGGTTGTTTATTCTCCCGCAATGCGACGAGTATGTCGCTGCCGAAATCAGTAAGGAATTTCCTGTCGGCCTCGCTCTCACCTTTTTCCTGGGCATGTTTGATCCGATCGATGGAATCCTGCATGGCTGTTTGCACCTCGCCAGCCCATGTTTCCCGCCAACGGAGAACTCGATCCTCCTCGATCGATTCGGGAAGTGCGAGATTCGAGATCTCAATTTCCAGGATACGGATCCCACGTGATTTGAGAATTTCAAGCTCTCTCGAATCAGGAGAAGGCTCTGCGATCTCTTTGTGGAAATCCCTGCGAGCGGGGGGCAGGAGTCGCTCCCGCAGTGCAGCGCGAATCTGATCCAGTGGCGCTTCCCGCTCTGTGTTCAAATCCAGCAGATCGTTGAGCGGCCAGCTTTTGACCTGCTCACGCCAGACATCCACCACTACAAGTGCGGGGATCTGGGTCCAGGGGACATCGCCAAACTCGCCGAAAGTGTGTGCATAAACGGCCCGTTCCACAGAGTCCTGGTTATATTCATAGGGAGGTTTGTCGGCCAGCCGGCCAAGGCGCGGATTGCCTTCGAGTCCCGGGTCTAGCATGAACGTGATCGAAAGATCGGCGCTGATATTGATCCCGTCTTGCGTAACCGCCTCCGAAGTAACCTCTGCTTCGCTTGGGTCGATTTCCGTGGCTGATCCCGTGATGGGGCGGATCTGCGGTCGCAAGTCCAAGGCTTCAGCGCATCGCTCTCCCGGCCTGGTAAAGACCACGCCGGGCCCCATAGCCCGGGTAAAGGCTGTATCTGTACGTAATACCACTGCACTGGCGTTATCGATCAGGAATACACCCGGGCCCGGTCGACGATCTTCAGCGTATGCCTGTCTGGCTTTGCCTTCTTCAACAAAGGTGACAGGTCCGCGTTCACCCAACGCATAACCAATCAAGCGCCGAATGGCGAGCAGGCGATCGCGCCCTGATTCTACAGGCAGTACAAATTGAGCGGCGAGGATCAAGCTGAGCCCGAGCGCTAAAGCCAGGAGATCGACATCGAATAGGATCAATCGGAGTGTGTAGTAGGTTGGATCATCTGTGAGGTAGGATAGATGCGCAAATAACCACAGGCTGATGCCGAGTGTGCGCAGGAGCAACGCAGGGCTATCACGCAATTCATGCACCTGCATGATCACCATGATGCTGAGGATCAAGGCAATCCCCGCTGAAAGAAAACCAATGATGGGCACGATGCGCAGCAACGAGCCAGGGAGTTCGACTGGAGCCGCGCGCATATACAGCAACGTGTACGGAAGTCCGATCAGGATCAGTCCCAGCACGATGATCCAAAGGGAACGTCGGAAGAAGGGCACTCTTTCCATATGGAGGCTGATTGTATCCCAAAGGTTTTTTGTGGCCAACCATGTTTGCTCCCAGGAGAAACCACTCTGATCAATAGCGATCAACAAGCGCACATGAAAACTGGAAATACCTTGCAGGTTCTGGTTGAACCAGTTACTCTATTAATTATTAGAGGAGCAGTATCGATGGTAACGAGACAAGAAGATTTGTTAGCCGTCCTCACCACAATGCAAGGAGAGCTTGGTCATCCCAATTGGATTGCACTGGTGGATGATGATGGACTTATGGTAGCCTGTGTTCCTGATCCACCTGCGCTTGGCTCCGAGCGTATTGCGGCGATGACGGTCGCAGGTATCATCCCTGCCAAGCGGGTGCTCAGCGAGGTCGAAGGTGGCGGTCTACGTTTTGTCACGTTTGCCGGCGCTAAAGCCCAAGTCCTGGTCATAGCTGTTGACCAAAAACGGTACTTGTCGATAG
>JBFFMI010000042.1:0-15344 GCA_041554155.1 Anaerolineales bacterium | reverse complement strand
GAGGGCTGACTCTGGATCCTTGGTTATTGATCAGTGCTAGGTCCTAATATTTAATTTTCTTCCGCAATATAAACAAGACCGCCCGGGATAGTTACCCGGGCGGTTTTCTAACGCGTCCTAACGCTTTTTCAAGCATTTGATACCGTGAAATAGGTGTAATGGTATTGGATGCGCCCATCGATTAGACCCAGCGTATCATTTCCGTCGAATACTTTGCCATTTGAACTTGTCGCTTGCCACATAAACTGGCGCGTCCGTCCACTACCGGTTTTACCTGTGACTTCAAACCTTCCATTGGGGAGAATGTTAGAAAGCAAGCTCTTGTACCACTCTTGGATCGCGTGCCGTCCTATGATGGTCCGCTCTCCGGTGACATGTGCGGCGTTCTCGTTATAAAGCCCTGCAATGAGTGGCGCGTCGCCCTCCGCCATACGCCCCAATAGTCGTTCTGGCATGTCGGCTACTCCAGGTTCAACAGGCCATGGAAAGTCCGCAACGGCATCCCATAAGTCCATGTATTGAGTCCGTGCAGCAAAATCCCAGCTCCAGGCGTTGGCCGCTGTTAATTCGAGGTCCTGGGCTTTTTGGAAAAACCGCTGGATCTCCGAAGCCGATGGGCGCCAGTCTCCACGGGCGTAGGTGGGCGCTGTGGGTATGACAGGTCGGGCATGCTTGAGAGCCATATATTGTTCCACGGTGCGCTGAAGTTGTTCTTCTGGATTGTGCATCTGCTCGAAATAGACTTGAGGCATGCTCAGGTCACAAAATTCCATGAACTCATCGAAGGGAAAATCGAGATGAGAACGTGGGTATCGATAGGTGCTTAATGCGATTGGGATTTCTGGGAGCGCCTTACGCAGCTCCTCCATGAATCGCGCAGCGGCAGTACGTTTGCGGCGTGTGCGATACTCGCCTTCGGCATCAATAACGTACCCTTCCAGATCAAGCTCACGCATCCGTTTAATGGCTAATTGAGCTTCATTATAGGGATCATCGCCGCGCACATAGTGCCATCCCCAGACGGAAACGCCTGCCTGGCGCAAGGCTTGACGCACGGGTGGAATGAGGTCGAGATTGCGATCGAAGTCATAGTTATAAGGCCAGGTTGGCCCATCGGCGATCTTGATCATCGCGTGCGAAAGGTTGGCTGCTTTTGCACGCGCTGCAATCGCCTGCGCATCACCGCCATCGCAGTATGGTAGTTGCCAGAGATAATAACCCTTACCCATTAATTTCAATTTGGTTCTCCAATGATCCTGGTGAGGAATATCGTTTAAACACTGCAACCGATAAATCTCATGGGTTTTGGTCTTCCCGCGGCGGGTCTGGGTTCTTCAACCCACCCGCACGCCTTACTGACTTTGGACCGAACCGAGATCGAATGTCATCTAAAGCTTCCTGCAAGCGTCGCGCTTGATCCTGTTCTCGATCGAATAGTCCTAACTGGCGCCAGGGCATGCCTAGATCGGCCACCCCGACCCCCAACAATCGGACCGGTTGCCCTTCCTTCCAGATGCTGCCTAACAGCTTCTGGGCTTGTGTGAATATTTCCCCATCATGATCCGTTGGCTGCGCAAGCTTCAGCTGACGTGTATGAGTCGAAAAATCTGGCCAGCGAATTTTTAATCGTATGGTCCGACCTGCCAGTCCTTCCCTTCGAAGCCTGCGACCAACTTCCTCACTCATCTGTAAAAGTGCCTTATGCAGATCCGCCCTACGTGTCAAATCACGCGCAAATGTTCGTTCGGCAGACATCGAACGAGGTTCGCCTCCTTCACGAACTTCGGACGTGTCCTCCCCACGTGCTCTTGATGCAAGTTCCAGACCAACTGCCCCGAAGTGGGATCGAAGCTTCACCTCAGGGATCATGGCCAGATCACCAATGGTATAAACATTGAGTTGCGCCAAGCGATCTTTCGTTTTGGGACCAACCCCCCACAGCATTTCAACCGGGAGAGGTGCAAGGAACTCAGCCTCCTCACCAGGCGAAACGCGCACCAATCCCCCTGGTTTTCCAATCTCCGTGGCAATCTTTGCAACCAATTTGTTGCCTGCAATACCCCAGGAAGTTGGGAGCTTAAAGCGCTCCTTGATCTCCTTCTGCCATTCGCGAGCCAGTATCGCACCCGCTCGTAGGTCCGTACTCACATCAAGAAAGGCCTCATCGATCGAGATTTGCTGCATGATCGGGGCTACCTCACGCAGGAATGTCATTACCTTTTTCGAGTGTTCTCCGTACACTCCATGGCGACCAGGTAGGATAATGAGATTGGGTGCCAATCGCATCGCTTGTGCCGTTGGCATTGCTGAACGAATCCCGTAGGCACGAGCCGCATAGGATGCAGAAGCGACCACACCCCGTCCGTCTGGTCGTCCCCCAACCACAAATGCTTTACCAAGAAGGTCTGGGTCAAGGATCTCTTCCACCGAACAGAAGAAGGCGTCGAGATCGACATGAAGGATCCTGCGTGACATCATGAAGAGTAGCCCTCAAACTCAACTCTTGTAGGCTGCCTGGTAAATAGCCACAGATTTATACGCCATTCGGCTTAATCTGCTTTGGAAGCGTTGACAGCAATTGCATGGCGTATACAATCATGCTGTAGAACCACTCAGGAGGAATGTACAGTGCGCACTTGTACCCTATGCAATGCTTCATCATCGGATACGGCAAGGTTTTGTGTCCGATGTGACGCTGATTTGTCCGTTCACTCACATACAGCCAAGGCGCTTACCGAATTCAAGAACAATGATCGAATCTATGAAGTGCGCGTGATCGTCTCCCATGATTGTTGTCCGGCTTGTCGAGAACTGGAAGGCGCCTATACAAAAGATGAGGCGCCGGAGCTTCCAGTTAAAGGCTGCTCCCATGCACAGGGTTGCCGCTGCTACTACGAGCCAGCATTGGTCGAAATTTACCCTTAGCATCGACGTTAAGTAAGCTGCCTTTTTTCTTTTCCACCCTACTTTTCAGGTGGGGTCTTTACGTAGGTGATCGAAGTTCTTGCGAACGAACTGAAGCGCGTCTTCCCGTGATCTGATCGCTCCCACCACCTGACTTTCGATTACTGCCCTCATAATTTCGCCAACCACAGGTCCTGGTCCAACACGCAAGATCTGAATCACATCATCTCCTGTGACGAGTGGTATTGGCTCGACAAGGCTTGCATGCGATTCAAACCAGGCGCCAAATAGGGACCGCGCGCGTTCGAGTTGAGAAGACCATAAATCCGCCGGGGGCGGCTCGACCCGATCGGAAAGCTCATACGCAAGACTGGAAAGAACAGCGCCAATGCCGCTATTTCCAGCATGGCGGAAGTAGCGATGACTGAAGAGATCAACCGGGATTGCGTCATCCTCCGACCGATCGAGCCATGCCAAACCCAACAACCAGCGATCCATGAAACTTAGCTCTTCACGGCTTAATCGCAGAGATTCGCCGATCAGACGAAAATTCCTCGCTTGATCGATTTGTGGCAATTGAGATGGCAGACCCTGCTCGGGTACCGGCTCCATTGCAGCTCTCAGGAAAGTGGATAAGAGTAGAAGCGTACTGCGAGGTCGACCGTAACTATCCATCTCACCCAAGTACTCTTCTACACCCTCCCGATATCGACCTAGCATCCAGGTCAATATACCCAAGGAAGCCTGTGTGGCAATTTCGAGATCGGCATCCCTGGCGAGTAAATCCTTGATGATGCTTAAATTCCTTACACTGCGGACCGCCTGGTGTAGCTTATCGGCATCCAGCAGGGATCCTGCCTCTCGCTCTGATTGTCTATGCGAAATTGATAGTATCTCGCTGCTGTAATCAAACTCGCAAAGCAACTGAAGCGCGGTTGCAGGTCGATCGATGGATAATAGTGAAAATAACTCATCACGTACCCGTTCCCGTGAAATGGATGCGAGTGGTGGTTTACGACGCAATGCCTTCACTACATTTTGCGAGAGTTTGAAGTTGAGATCTGTGGCTATACGAATTGCCCGCAGTGAGCGGATAGGATCGGCCTCAATCGAGTCAGGTGTGCACAACTCAACAACACCATCGCGCAGGTGTTGCAATCCCTCACATGGGTCGATCAATTTCCCGGCTTGTGTGATCCGCAGGGCAAGCGCATTGATGGAAAAATCCCGCCCACGGAGATCGGCTTCGATCGAATTTCCCCGCATGCGAGTAAAGTCATAGGTGATCGGTAACCCCTCCCCCGTCGTGGCGACAACACGGCCCGCACCCCGCACCTGGTCCAGAATATAAACATCGGCTTCGAGAGCATCTGCCACCCTGCGTGCAAGTGCGATTGCATTCCCACTTGTCACGAAATCAAAATCCTGCGTGGTTCGCCTCACCAGATGATCCCGCAGCGCACCTCCGACGATCCATAGGGGCGAGCGGTCATCTTCCGCTGCAAGGATTTTTTTTACGTCTTGCGGAAATGCGAACGTTTCAAACATCATTCACGCTGGGATCAATCAGGGGGTATGTATTTATCAGGCCTTACAACACCAATGAAAGGCAGGTTCCTATAATATTCATCCAGGTCCAGGCCATAGCCAAATACAAATTTATTCGGGATTTCAAAGCCTCGATAGTGGATCGGCACGTCGGCCTCGCGTCGCTGTACCTTATCCAATAAAGTGCATACTTTCAGAGAGCGTGGGCGTCTTGTTTGGAGTAGTTGGATGACGGAGGCGATCGTGTTTCCGCTGTCGATAATGTCCTCCACCAATAGGACATCCTGACCTTCAACTGATGTTTGTAAATCGAGGGTGATGCGAACATTCCCACTCGATTCGCGTGCACCGGCGCCATAGGATGAGACAGCCATGAAATCGATGGTGTGTGGGATCGTCAGGTATCGCATTAGGTCCGTCAAAAACATGACGCCACCGCGCAGGATGCATGCAAGCATTAAGGGTTTGCCAGCATAATCTGCGCTGATCTCCGCACCGAGCTCCCTTATTCTCTCCTGGAGTTGATCCTCAGGAATTAAAACTTCTTGAAGGATTTCTTCGTAATCCTGCATATCATTCTCTGGGAACTTCGTGATGCTCACGGCAACGTGCTTCATACAGTTCGCTCGCGCCCACCACAACAATCGGGTCGTCATAGCGAGCCGGTCTGCCATCAATGAGTCGTTGTGTACGGGATGCCAGACCAGCACAAACCATACAGATGGCGTGTAATTTATCCACCCGCTCGGCTGTTGCCATAATAGCCGGCATCGGGCCGAATGGCTCCCCCCGAAAATCTGTATCCAGGCCACCGATGATCACGCGTAAACCACTCTCGGCCAGGTCATGAACAACGGAGCAGATTGATTCGGGAAAGAATTGGGTTTCATCCACTGCGACAACCGTCGTGTCCTTTTCCAGCAGATCAAAGATCTCTTCAGGGTTCTCTATGGGTGTTGCCGAAAAGGCTGAACCAGCATGTGAAGCCACCTGATCGGATCCATAGCGTTTGTCCAACATCGGTTTGAACACTTGCACGCTCTGCTTGGCAATCTCGGCACGCCGTAAGCGGCGGATCATCTCATCCGTTTTCCCACTGAACATCGAACCCGTAATGACCTCAACACTACCATTCGTATGACGCATTGATTCCCTTCCACAATAAAGAAATTAGCAGGCGCTGTCTGCGCCTGCTAAGAGTCTACACTATGCAGTGTGGCCTGAAAAGCTGGTTTGCTCAGACTTGCGGTTCGAGAGCTGCTTCGGGTAACTCGAATCCTCGGCGTTTAAGAGCTCGTTTCAAGTCAGCCAGGCTCTTACGGCCGAAACCGTCAATGTCTAACAGCGGCTGATCACCTTGCTCCATCAATTCCAGCACCTGCCCCACAATTTCTAGTTCTGCCCCTTTGAGGGCGCTTTCTGCACGGGCGCTAAGTTCTAACTCTTCAATAGGAGTATCGGGCGATGTTTTGGCATCGTCTCGCTCCTTCTGACCTTCCACGTACTGTTGACGCGCTTCCAGTTTTTTGTAAAAGCGATCTACCTGGCCTTCAGTATCAACAATGCGCTGCTCTCCTGTGTAGAAAGGATGGCAATTTGAACACACATCGGTCTGAATCATTTCTACAGTAGAGCCAGTTTTCCAGGTATTTCCGCAGGCGCAGACAACGGTCGCCTCAGGAAAATATGTCGGATGAATTCCTTCTTTCATTACAGATTACCTCACCACGCCTTTCTCATTATGCTATCGCGGGACAGCGAATGAGTAGGCTATGACTGCGGGATGACGTTTACCCGCTTGCGATCCTTTTTGTGATAGTCAAAATGGACGAAGCCATCCACTATCGCGAACAGTGTGTCATCTTTGCCCTTCATGACATTCACGCCAGGATGAATCCTTGTTCCTCGTTGACGGACAAGGATGTGGCCTGAGCGGACGAACTCTCCGCCAAAGCGCTTTACACCTAAGCGTTGAGATTGGCTATCACGCCCATTGCGGCTCGAGCCGCCACCTTTTTTATGCGCCATGATCTCTCCCTTTGCCCTTACTTCTTCTTGTCAGACGATGATTCCTTTGGGGGTGTCTTCTTCGTTGTAGAACCCGTCGTCTTCTTTGGAGCTTTTGCGGTGCTCTTTGCAGTAGATTTCTTGGCTGCAGGCTTCTTGGCTGCAGGCTTTTTGGTTGCAGCACTCTTCGTCGCTGTCTTCTTCGGGGCAGCCTTCTTCTCGGCAGCACTCGTTCCCGAACCTGTCGCTGCCGCTTTGGCGGTGCTCGCCTTCTCAGCTGCAGGTTTCTTTGCGGCTGGCTTGGACGCCGTTGGTTTTTTCTCAGCCTTCGGCTTTGCCTCTGCCTTGGGTTCTGTCTTTTTACTGGCCGCCTTGGCAAAGTTGATGGTATCAATCATCACCCGAGTGTAGCGCTGCCGATGACCCTGCTTGCGACGATAACGCTGCTTGGGAACGTACTTAAATACGATGATTTTGGCAGCTTTCACCTGATCAAGCACGCGACCCTTGACAGTAGCACCCTTCAATGTAGGGGTGCCTATCTCTACGTTCCCGTTGTCGGCAACAAGAAGGATTTCTTTGAACTCGACAGGTTTGCCGATTTCCAGAGGCAGGCGGTCGACTTCGATCGTCTCGCCTTCTCGAGCGATATACTGCTTTCCGCCCGAGTCAAGTATTGCGTATTTCATATCTCTTCTCCAGCTTCGCTTCACCATTTGTCCTGCGTATATGGGTCACAAGGACGCCGGAAAACGGGGAAGACTGGGATTCATGCGCCTGCCCCAACCAGTTTGCTGGGGCAGGTTACGAATTATAACGAGTGGGCCATCGACTGTCAACGGTAGTGGATCCTGGAAGATCCTCAACGGCTTCAGTCGGCGGCTACAGACTCCATTTCAGCAAGCGGGACTTCCGTTTCCAGTTCCTCTTCTATGTCTAACTCCCCGTCCAGGCGTTCATCGTGAAGAGCTACCTCAGTCCCGGGGAATCCAGTTCCAGCGGGGATCAGCTTTCCGATGATCACGTTCTCCTTCAATCCACGCAGATAATCGATCTTGCCTTCGATCGCCGCGTTCGCCAACACTTTGATCGTATGCTGGAATGAGGAAGCCGATAGGAACGATTCCGTACTCAAGGACGCTTTGGTGACCCCCAGCAAAACCTGCATGGCTTTCGCTGGTGGTTGTCCTTCTTCCATCATCGTCTCATTGAGGCGCTGCAGGTAGCGGCGGTCCACCAGGTCACCGGGCAAGAGTTCGGTTCCACCCGGGTTGGTCACCTGTACTTTCGACAGCATCTTGCGCGTGATCACCTCAAAATGCTTGTCGTTGATGTTCTGACCCTGTGAGCGGTAGACCATTTGAACTTCCTTGAGCAGGTAGAGTTCACAGGCCTCACGCCCCAGGATGCGTAGGATGCGATGTGGATTCAACGAGCCTTCAGTAATCTGAAAACCAGCCTCGATCTTATCGCCTTCCTTGACCAACAACCTCGCACTAGGCGGTATCTCATATTCCGCTTCGTCGATCTGGTCGTATGAAACGATCACCGTGCGATCTTCGATCCGAACGCGACCCCCGTGACTGGCGACGATTTCAGAATCACCCCGGCTTGCAATCAGGGTTCCCGCTTCAATCTCATCGCTATCTTCCACTTTAAGCGACCAGTTGCCCGGGACGCTATATTCATCTTTGATCAGCTGGCTGTTTGAGATCTGGACCACACGGGGTCCGTCCGGTATTTCTGGTGAATTTACTTTGATGGTACCGGCAATCTCAGCAATAACAGCCTCGCCCTTTGGTTTCTTGCGGGCCTCAAAAAGCTCTTCCACACGGGGTAGACCCGTCGTGATGTCACCCCCGGCTGCCACACCACCGGTATGGAAGGTACGAAGCGTGAGCTGGGTTCCTGGTTCCCCGATCGACTGCGCGGCAACAATGCCCACAGCGGCACCTAACTGAACCATATTCCCCCGACCCAGATCCAAACCGTAGCATTGCTGGCAAAGACCAAACTGCAGACTGCAGGTAAGAGGCGATCGGACGAAGACCTCATCCACACCAGCCGCATCTACTTCTCGAGCGATATCGATGGTGATGACGTCCCCTCGCTTGAGCATCACCTCTCCCGTTTTGGGATCGGCGACACGCCTGGCCACCACACGTCCGAACAAGCGTGTGTAGAATTCCTGACCGGCGATGTCATCACTCCGGCGGATGAAGATGCCATTATCGGTCTTGCAATCTACCGCATTTATGATGACATCTTGAGCGATATCCACGAGCCGGCGTGTTAGATAACCGGCATCGGCTGTACGCAGCGCAGTGTCGGTTAGACCCTTCCGGGCACCATGGGTTGAAATGAAGTATTCAAGGGTTGTTAACCCATCACGGAAGCTCGAGCGGATCGGCAGCGGGATAATACGTCCGGCGGGATCTGCCATCAAACCTCGCATACCCGCTAGCTGTGAGATCGAGCTAAAACCACCCTTTGTGGCTCCCGAGATCGCCATTGTGCTCAAATTACCGGAAGGATCCATGTTGTCTTTGACCGCATCGGCAACCTTGCTCGTCGTCTCCTGCCACAGCTCAATGATACGTTCGGTCTGTTCTTGCTCAGTAAGCAAACCCCGGCGATAGTCGCGTCTCACATCCTCCGTATCTTCCAGAGTCTGATTGATGATCTCTTCCTTCATCGGAGGAACGGAGATATCTGAAACCGCCATGGTCGTGCCCGATTTTGTCGCATACGCAAACCCGATATCCTTGATAGCATCCACGATCGCCGGTGTGCCGTCCTCACGCAGAAGCTGGTAAACATCGGCGACTAACTGTTGAATCGCAGCCTTATCCAGAACCCGGTTTACAAACTGCAATCCCTCAGGCAGAACGCGGTTGAAGAGTACGCGTCCAACTGTCGTTTCGAGCACCCGAATTTCAGGGTCTTCCAGTCGGTTGAATTCCTCGTCGTAGACCGTAGAAACCTGGATCTTGATCGGTGCGTGAATTTCGACATCACCAAGCGTGTAAGCCATTTCGACCTCGTCCACACTCGAAAAAGCTTTTCCTGCCCCGCGATGTTCTCGATCCTCTCGGGTCATGGTGAGGTAATACACACCCAGAACCATATCCTTGGTCGGGCTGACAATGGGCTCTCCATCAGCAGGTTTTAGCAGGTTCATGCTTGAAAGCATCAACTCGCGTGCCTCTTTCACAGCTTGCTGCGAAAGGGGTAAGTGCACCGACATCTGGTCGCCATCGAAATCGGCGTTGAAAGCGGCACATACTAATGGATGAAGTTGAATCGCCTTTCCTTCCACCAGCACCGGCTCGAAAGCCTGGATGCCCAGACGGTGAAGTGTTGGCGCACGGTTGAGAAGCACTGGGCGATCCTTAATGACCTCTTCCAGAACTTCCCAGACCTCGGGGCGTTCGCGTTCGATGATCCTTTTGGCGCCTTTGACATTGGCTGCATAGTTGTAGGCCACCAACTTGGAAATCACGAACGGTCGGTATAACTCAAGCGCCATTGTTTTAGGAAGGCCGCACTGGAACAGCTTCAGATGCGGTCCAATTACGATCACCGAACGACCGGAATAGTCCACTCGCTTGCCCAATAGGTTGCGGCGGAAGCGACCCTTCTTGCCCTTCAACATGTCGCTCAAGGATTTCAACTCTCGTCTGCCCCGGCGTGATAGTGCCTTGCCGCGTTGGGAGTTGTCGATGAGCGAGTCAACAGCCTCTTGAAGCATGCGTTTTTCATTGCGGACAATGACGTCAGGTGCACCAAGTTCGACCAAGCGCTTCAAACGGTTGTTGCGGTTGATGACCCGGCGGTACAGATCATTCAAGTCTGAGGTAGCAAATCTGCCACCATCAAGCTGGACCATGGGTCGTAAATCTGGTGGGATAACCGGAAGGATTGTGAGCACCATCCACTCCGGGAAATTCTCTGAGCGGCGGAAAGCCTCCACGACCTTAAGTCGCTTGGTGGCTTTCTTTTTACGCTGTTTGCTCCGAGTTGTCCTGACTTCGATCCAGAGCTCCTCTGCAAGCGTTTCCAGGTCAAGCTCCTTCAGAATGTCATAAAACGCTTCCGCTCCCATATCGGCACGGAATACCTGGCCCCACTTGGATTTAAGCTCGCGATAGGTGGTTTCACCGAGGAACATCATCGGCTCAATGGCCTGGATCTCCGTCAGATCTTCTTCCAGGCGCAAACGCTCTTCCGCAGCCGTCTCATCAACTTCATCGTCCAAGCCAGCCAATGCTAAATCAGCCTCTGCCTTTACAGCTTCAACATCCATCTTTAGCTGTTTGAGGCTCTCATCGCGCTCTTTCTTGAGCAACGACTCGATCTCATCAAGACGAGCCTTGACAGCCTTCTGGACTTGCGTCAGATGGCTCTTTGCAATTATGTCACCCTTGGCTGCAATGGATAATTCAAGTGCTTCAAAATTAATCGGAGCACGAATAGTCTTACCAATCTTATCGGTGATGCTGCGCTCCAGGCGCTGGCCTTCGCGCATCACCGGATCGATTTGCTCGGCTACCTTCTCATCATATTCTGCCTGGAGTTCTTTCTTACGGTTGTCCAGGTTATCCAACGCTGCCTTACGATCGGCTTTTATCGTTGCAATTTTATCTTTCAGCGATTCCTTACCAGCCTTCTCAAGCGCTACGAGCTCATCCTCAATTCGCTTAACCGCCCGCTTACGCGCTTCATCGTCGACATAGGTCACGACATATTGCGCAAAATACAGTACACGGTCGAGATTGCGACGTGAGATATCGAGTAATAGACCGAGGTAGGAAGGTACTCGCCGGGTATACCAGACATGGGCGACAGGTGCCGCCAGGCTGATATGCCCCATCCGCTCACGTCGAACAGAGGAGCGCGTAACCTCTACACCACACTTTTCACAGGTGATACCCTTAAAGCGGATATTCTTATACTTTCCACAATAACATTGCCAGTCCTTGGTAGGACCAAAAATCGCCTCACAGAAAAGACCATCCTTCTCCGGGCGCAGCCTTCGATAATTGATCGTCTCAGGCTTGAGGACCTCACCGTGTGACCAACTGCGAATGGTATCTGGTGAGGCTAAACTTACGCGCAGTGCACGAAAACCCTTGGCTTCCACCCAAACTCCTCCGTCGCGATATGCGCAGGCTATAATACCGGATCAAATACTCGAACAAACGTGCTAGTCAAGAAGCAAACCAAAAGAAGCGCATGAGGCGCGTTTTACCTCAAGCGCTTATAAGCGCCGACCGAGCATTGAATCTTCAGTTTCTTCTTAATACAGGTGCAATTATATCGAAGAACTCCGATGTGTCAATGTTTTTCGTTGCTTTCTTGTTGCATACATAAACCCGGACTCAGGTGTCCCGGTTGATTTTTCCCGTCCATTGACCCGGAAATAGCTCAAGTGCACGCTCTGCGGCCTTCACGATATGCGAATCTCGATCGAATTTCAAGGCCTTCAGCGTTTTTTGCGCTTCTGCAGTATGCCACTCCACCAGGCGCAAGACGGCAACCATACGAGAACGGCTGTTATCCTTCTGCACATTTTCGCCCCCCTCTTGCACGTAGCCTACTCTTGGGTTTTCTACGATTTCTATCAGCACCGGAATAACCGCAGGGTGATTGATCCCTGCCAGATATTGGGCAGCCTGATGGGCGGCTTCGAGATCCGCCAACCGGTTGGCGCGGAAACGATACAACTGGATCGTTGTGAGGATCGCCAACTCCTTTACCAACGGGTCAGGATCGGTGATCGCTGCCGCAACCTCATCGATGATTGCCTGATCTTGTGCCCTCCCGGCTTGATTGGCAAAGGTCACCGCCTCACGTTGACGAACACCGCTGTCACTGGATCTCAAATCAAAATCCGTTCGTGCCCGCTCCAGCAAACGTCCGGCCGGGGTTTGGGCTTTCACCTCTTTTTCTACTTCTTGTTGTAGACGTTCTTCTGGGGGAAGATCGAGCAGCATCAGGGCACGCTCGACGGATGGTGTGATCAACTCTTCCTCGAGCTCAATGAGTTCATTGAGGAATGACCGCAAACTACTTACACCTGGTTGCTGAAGTACTTTACGGGCACGTGTCCGCCAGAGGTTTACTTCTTCAGCGATATCAAGCTGCTTGATGCGAAGCTCCTTCTGTTGTTCCTTGATCGTCTTTCGTTCTTCGTCACTCACCTCAAGCATTTGCCGGCCGAGTTCATCGAGCTCATCGCTTAAATCAATGAACTGCTGCTGCACAGCATCGGCTTTCCTATCGACTGCTTGCTGCACTTGACGCAAGCCAATCCCAATCGCCACTACAAACCTCCTCGATCAAGAACAATCATTCGAGGCCTACGACCGATCGGATGGCAATTTCCCCTTCGCGTTCACCCGAGTAACGAAGTATACGTTGAAAGTATAAATAAGCTGGAGGGACAGGTCAACCAAACTTGTGTCTCAGGTGACCGTTCACCCGGGCGCAAAGTAACGAACGCACCCACATGAATTTGACCCATCCACGGTTGGCGTCTAGAATTTTAAATTACACTGCTTGATTGGAGGCTGTTATGGCACGCATCCTGGATATTGAGGGCATCGGGAAGAAGTACGCCAGGAAACTTCACGATGTTGGCGTGCACTCCACCACCAGGCTGCTGAACATCGGGGCCACGAAGACCGGGCGTGAAGATCTGGCTGAGCATACCGGGATAGCCGAAAAATTCATTCTTGAATGGGTGAACCTGGCGGATTTAATGCGTATCAAAGGGATCGCAGAGGAATATAGTGATCTTCTCGAGGAAGCTGGTGTAGATTCAGTCAAAGAATTAAGTAAACGAAACCCCAAGAATCTTTTCGAAGCGATGGCTGATGTCAATAAGAAAAAATCGCTCGTCCGTCGGCTGCCTTCTCACCATCAGGTGAAATCCTGGGTGGACCAGGCCAAGAAATTACCCCCGATAATCACCTACTGAGGACTCGAGTCCCGGCCAGCTGAGTTCCCCATCGATGTGTAAAACACAGGTTCCACCTTCACTCACTTGAGGTACCAGCCGCAGAAAAGGTCCAGTGCTCCATGCAAAGGTTCCACTTCCAAACCAAACGAGGAGATCTTATTCCATCTGTCTCGGAAAGCGAGATGCGCATGGTGGACCAGATTGCGGTGGAAGAGTATCGGCTCGGGATCCTTCAGATGATGGAAAATGCTGGAAGGAATCTTGCTTTATTGGCGTGCCAGATGATTGATGACCAACCAGGTTTGATCGCAGTGCTTGCCGGTAGCGGCGGCAATGGCGGAGGAGGTTTATGCAGCGCCCGCCATCTCCACAACCACGGCATGGAAGTCGAGATCATCCTTTCCAGGGAGGAAGCATCCTTTCAGGGTGCTGCCGAAACTCAGTTGCACATCTTGAAGGCAGCTGGCGTAAAGATTACGCCCATGCCATCTCCAGATGAAATCCTGCACAAGGCAGATTTGATCATCGACGCTCTAATCGGCTATAGTCTCAACGGTCCGCCCACCGGGAAAACCGAGCAGCTCATCGAACTGGCCAATGCATCGCCTACCCTGATTCTCTCGCTCGATCTCCCTTCAGGACTTGAAGCCAGCGAAGGTACGCAACCGGGGGCCTGCATCAAGCCAGAAAGCATTCTCACCTTGGCGCTCCCCAAAACCGGGTTGCGTGCGGTGGAGGCAGAAATCGTCCTGGGTGATATCGGCATCCCACCAGAACTCTACCAAGAACTGGGATTTTCCCCGCCTCCCTTTCCTCCGGGCGAGTACCTACTTCCATTACAAATGCCCCAATTCCCTTGAGGTACGTTTCATCCCCTCGCCCCATCTTGTATAATCACCCCTGTGTCTGAACCAATGGATAGAGAATCTAATCCCGAATATCGCATAGAAGATGGGCTGGAACGCACACTGCGTCCCCGCTTCCTGCGAGAGTTGATCGGTCAGGATCGGATCAAGGAAAACCTGCGCATCTTGATTGAAGCCTCGAAAGCAAGGAATGAGGCGCTTGATCACGTCCTTTTTTACGGTCCTCCCGGTCTGGGTAAGACCACCCTCGCCCATATCCTCTCTGCCGAGATGGGTACCAACTTAAAGGTAACCTCCGGACCTGCGATTGAAAGGGCTGGCGATCTCGCCGCCATTCTAACCAACCTCGCGGAAGGCGACATTCTATTCATCGACGAGATCCACCGGCTAGGTCGGGTTGTGGAGGAGATCCTCTATCCTGCGATGGAAGATTTCGCCCTCGACCTGACAATTGGCAAGGGTCCCAGTGCCCGCTCTATCCGATTACAGCTGCCGCGCTTCACAGCCGTTGGAGCGACAACTCGATTGGCACTACTCACGGCACCTTTGCGAGCACGCTTTGGTGCTGTCCATCGTCTGGATTTTTATGACGATGATGCCATGGCCGCAAACATCCAACGCGCCGCCGATGTCTTTGAGTTGGAGATAAACGACGATGGCATTTCAGAGATCGCCTGCCGGGCGCGCGGTACCCCCCGTGTTGCTCTGCGGCTATTGAGACGCGTACGTGATTTCGCCGAGGTGCGCGCCGATGGCACCATCAACCAGGTTGTGGCGAATGAGGCGCTCGAGTTGCTTGAAATTGATGGTCTCGGTTTGGATGATGCCGACCGGCGAGTTTTGCTCACCATCATTGAAAAATTCCAGGGTGGGCCTGTGGGGTTACAGACGATTTCAGCATCCATCAGCGAAGAACCCGACACGATCATGGATGTCGTCGAACCCTATTTGCTGCAGCTTGGTTTTCTCGACCGCACCCCTCAAGGGCGCGTTGCAACCCCTAGAGCATATGAACATCTGGGTTTCTCCCCGCCCTCTTCCGGGCAGGAGCGCCT
>JBFFMI010000041.1:0-15368 GCA_041554155.1 Anaerolineales bacterium | reverse complement strand
TGCTCACCTACCTCCGCGGTCGCATAACAGCTAAGAACCGATATATCTTCATCGCAACCCAGGAGCGATTGGTAGAAGGCAGTGGTTAGGGGGTAGCGTTCAGGGACACGGGGGATCGTTCCGTATTGCCGGTTGGATGAAATGGTGAGCACGCTGCCCTGTTCGAAACAATCGGCAATGCGTTGAATTTTATCTGGGACACCATCAAGATCATCATCTTGATCATCATGCCAGTAGAGCTCAAGATTGCATACTTCATATCGACCCCCCAGGCCGCGCCCATCCACACCCCAGGGCAAGCCATCGTCCCATGTGGTTTCATGCACTAGATAGGTACTGCGCAGGCGAATGGGATTTGTGCCGGGATTGTGGATATTGAGAAAGATACGTGCATCAGGGTCTACCTGGACGTTTCGATCGAACGCAATCTGGAGATCGACCTCTTGCGTCTCTTCGAGGACTCCCATATAGGATGTTCGACCAAAGATCTCGCCTGAATTTGGCTCACTTGTGAGCGTGATCTCAAGATTGAGCTCACCAGCCTCCTCCAATGCAGAAAGATACGGCAAGCGCACGGCCGTAATTTCTCCAATCAAATCCGTATAGAGCTCCTGGATCTGGGTATGTCCGGCAACAAGGTGATAATCATGCGAGAGTGGAATGACCTCAAGAACTTCTTGCTCACCGACATCAACAACCAGATTAACCGCGCCGGGGATATTTTGATAGATCCACCTGGATGCAGTCACCCGCGTGAGAGGTTGACGGTATATCGAGGTAAAGGCCAGCGCCCATAACAGCGTGCCAACGATCACAATGGCCCCCGTAGCGGCGACGGCGACATTAACCGCCCGCCTGGACTTTCCGCTATAAGCCTTTCGCCTCTCCCACGCTTCTACCAAGCCCCAGGCTGCCAGGATGGCGAGAGTCGGGTAGATCGGGATGAGATAACGCATGGCCTGGGTAAAACCAATCGACTGCCATACAAAAAATGCCCCTGTCCAGATGACGAGAAGGGAATACTTCTGCCACTGGCCTTTGAGCATCTGCAGAGCAGCCCAAGCCCAGCTTAGCCAGGCCGTGATGCCAAGTGGCAGACCCAAACCCCACAACATGAGATTCCGGAATGAGAAAAGGCCGTTTGTACGATCAGCCCATTGCAATGCGTAAGGAGCATCCGTATTTCCCCGCTGCTGTTCGCGGATTTCGGACATATTTGCGAGCCAGCGCTCATCCGGGACCACATCAAACACACCGGGACCGCTGAATGCATAGGGCTGCAAGATCCGGAAAACGATCAGGGAGATGATGGCGGCTGCAGCCAGGTATGTCAGAGAACGCCGGAAGCGCTCGACTGCCTGATCCTCCTCTGATGACTGAACGAAGAACCAGGCGGTTAGCGCAGCTGCTGCTGCCAGCGGGAAAGCGCTGATCTTCGAGCTCACGGCCAGGCCAAGCATGATCCCGAAGAAAGCGTAATCCCGCAGGCGACCTTCACGCTGGATCCCGATAGCGAAGTACAAACCCAGCAAGATAAAGGTATTAGCGATTGAATCGACGACGAAATAATGCGAGTGTTGAATGAGGAGCACCGACGTCGCAGAAAATAATGCCGCTAACAGCCCTACCTTACGGTTGAAGAGTCTCTCGCCCAGGTAGAAAACAACAACGATAGAAATCAAATCAAAGCTGGCTGAAATCGCTCGCCCCAGGATATGTACTTGATCGTACCCGGTCATCCCGGTCCCTTCCGCCAAAAAACGAACCAGGAAGATTGGGAAAGTACCGTAAACAAAGAAACCGTAACCGACGTTGCGTGGGTTTAATTGTGACTTAGCCGTATCGAAGTAGTCCCCCAGTGAGTCAGGCAGCTGGATAGCCGTCTCAACAAGCGTAAGGAAGCGTTCGTCGGGATGGAGGTGCGTATTGTTATCCCATTCCAATCCGGTGAAACGCAACCAGGCACCAAGAGCTATGATAAGAAGCAACAAGATCAGGGTTGCCCAATGCTCTCGTCCATAGGATTCGCGAGTTTGGGGAATCTGCTCTTCTGGGGTCGTGGGGGGCTGAAAATCAGTCATCAAGACTCTTTGGTATATCTGGCAATTCAAGTATCCCGGGTGTATACGCTATCACAAAATCTTTTCCCGGAATTTCATTTGGCCAACGGCGCACACTCAAATCTGGAAAGAGGTTATACAACAACGCCAACGACTCCTGGTCCTCGGGATGGAGTAACAGCAGATGAGGGCCAGGCGTCTCCGGTAATCGTTCGAGTTGTTCACGTGAGATCGCATAATCTACCGTGGGAACGCCTGCGTTCATTGCCACCAGGCGCGTGTCTACCCAATGGGGGTAGGCAACCACATGGGCACTCTCGTAAGACCCAACGCTTGCTGCATAATCCTGGATGACCTGACCGGCCTCGCTGGTGTTCCATGCGGATTGTCGGTACAGATCCCGATATTCAACAAAGACAAGATTGTAATTGATCCGCCCAACAACGAGGAAGAGAAGCGCCACCAGGAAGAAACCATATCGCTCCATGCGCGTATCTTCCCACTGCTTTTGCAGCCAGCGCGGAATCATGTCGAAGGCTAGCCCGGCGATTATAAATACGGGGATGATCGCTCCGGCGGCGCGATTCGTGGCTGGATTCTCTGCCGGAAAGGCCAGGGATAGCGTCGAGGGCAGCTGCAAAATCGGGATTGAGAGCAGTAAAAACAGATCGGCCCAATGTCGTTCACGGGTATATCGAACGATCAGGGCGATCAAACCCAGGTGAAAGAAGGTTGCGGTGAGCCAATCCAGTGCCGGACGATGTGGGAGCGAGTTGACCCACACCTCACCGTTGTCCCAGGCAAACATACGCAGCCCATTCCAGACGTTGCTCAAGAAGATCTCCCATGCAGGTCCGGGGAGTGATCGCTCCGTACTGCCATATCGGGTGGCCATGCGATAGACAACCTCGTCCGGGCGATCGAAGGCGATCCGAATAAGCGGCATCGCCACCACAATGGCGACGACCCCAGTTATGACCAGCAAGGTGATCCATTGGACTCGGCTGCCTCTGGAAGCTTTGTGCATTAAGTACAGCAGCACACCAAACACAACTGCAATGGGGATGACGCGCGCAGGGCTGTAGCCATGCAGACCTGCACCGATAAAAAAGCCACAGAGGATGA
Source organism: Anaerolineales bacterium (assembly GCA_041554155.1). GTDB lineage: Bacteria > Chloroflexota > Anaerolineae > Anaerolineales > E44-bin32 > E44-bin32. The sequence goes on along the minus strand of JBFFMI010000041.1, from coordinate 12,183 downwards.
AATCGTTGCGGCTTCGTTTATGAATACCACGGATGAGATGGTAGAAAACCGGCGCGACGAATAATGCGTATAACGGAAATCGCAGGCCGACACGGCTGATCACATTTGGCCAGTAGGCAACCCCAGCAAGAAATAGCGTAAATAAACCCACACGCCGGCTGGAAAGCTCAACACCGATGAAGTACATGTAGATCACGGTGATTACACCTGCGAGGGCCGTCCCGATTTTTAGTGTGAGGTGGGTGATGCCGGTCCCGAGCAGCTTTACCGTTGCCGCTGCCATGTAGAATTGCAGCGCTTCACGGCCGGTATTGCGGGAGAAGAAGATGGAAGGCAGTCCATTAAGCACATCGATCACGTCGAGCAACTTCTCCGCGTGATCGCTCACCATCTCCGGGGGAATCTGGTTCAACTGGTAGAAGCGGAAAAACAGGGTTACAGCAAAAACCAGGCCAACCAGTAGCATCCAACCGGTAATGCGGAGTTGGTATTCTTTCAGTCGTGACCATTCTCGGAGTTTATGCAAACCCCCAGCGAAAGACCAAGAGCCCTCCCAAAATGCCATAAATATCGCGATGATCGAGAGCAACCACAAAAAAACTGTGGGCAGGTCGAATAGATTGTTTCCGGCCGTGATAAATGTCAACAAGGAGGCGATGATCCCGGTCACCAGGTATACCGGTCGATATACCAATCTGGAAAGGGGGCTATCCATCACATCCGGGGATGGAAGGGAAAAATCCTGTTTCCACATTGCCCATACGATCAGCCCACCTGCCAGGACATAGAGAACTATGGAGAGGCGGGTATCCTCTCGGTAATTTTCAAGCATGAATTGGGCGACTAACCCCAGGAAGAGTGCGGCCGGTAGACGAAAATGGACCGGAAAGATCGACAGATCTCTGATCCCTGGAGTGGGTTTGATCGCTTCCATTTCATCCTTGGAGGATAGATCTTTGATTGGGGTCGGGGCGCGCCCCTCTTCCGGGATAGCGAGCGGCTTCCCACGGAAGACTGATTTCAACCAATCGAGAACGCTCGGTTCACGCTGGTTGTTCTCACCGATACCTTCTGATCTTTGGTTCTCTTTCGCCATCGTAGTTATTCTCGCCTCGCCAAGTAGTAACTGTACGTTCCATCCTCTCTTGCAGAGGAGTCATGGAATCTCCGCACGAAACGATCGGTTAGCGCAAGATTCCATCGATACGGCGCCAGGATCCAGCGGCCAAAAAGCCAATGCGGGAGCAGACAAGGCGCGCCGAAATAATGCCCCCATTCCAGCGCGCGTAGTGCGCTCGGAGAGAAATAGTCAAACGTACGTTCGACCGAAAATCCTGCCCGTCTGAGCTTGTCCGACCATCCTTGCTGACCAAATAAATGAATTGTACGCGACATACGCATGAACCAGTCTTCGTACGCTTCTCCCAATCGTAATAGACGCATGCGCCGCAAGAACTTTGGTACGGATAATTCGGTTCGATAGCCAGGATTTGGAACAGTAAAAACGAATGGCGCGCCAGGTTTTAACACCCGTCCAACCTCCTGGAGCACCTGATCGAGATGAGGAATATGTTCTAGCACGGAGTTACTGAAAGCAGATCCAATGCTGGCGCTGGGAAGGGGTAATTGGGCACCGTCCGACTGTAAAAGCATTCGATACACATCTCGTGCTTGCGCTTCTCGTGTAATCGGCAAATCTGGATCAACCCCGATGTCGATCCTTAGATTGAATGCGACTTCTGTGAAGTGCCCATCCCCACTTCCGACATCAAGGACCGGTGATGGGAAGTGGGTATGCTGATAGAAACTCGCTTCGACTGCCCGCAGCATCGCGCGAAAATAGGGCAAAGCTTTCAGATGGGCCCATAGCAGATCCTCACTCATACCGTTGGACCGTTCTGGTTTACCCTGATGAGCCTGCCATAAATATCTTCATATTTTTCGGCGATTACTTGTTGTGAAAACAGTGCTTCGATATCCGATCTCGGCCGATCGTATTGGCCCGGATTCCGCAAAACCTTTTTTATGCCCTGCGCCAGCGCGCCTGCATCCGCAGCAGCCACAAGCTCACCCATTCCTGTCTGGCTTACCGGCTGCCGTACACCGGGCAAATCGCTCGCGACCACTGGAGTTCCTGATAGCATGGATTCGACTTGAACCATCCCGAAACTTTCCGTGCTATTCAGGCTGGGCAGGACAGTCACATCACAGAGCGTGAAAAAAGCAGCCATCTCTTCTTGCGACAGAATGCCCAAAAAATCCCATGCCTCGCGCAACGACTCGATCATCGGCCTCAACCGCTGGGCATAGGTGCCCTCACCCATCACATCCCGATATTGGCCTACATAAAGCACGCGAGCGTCAGGAAACTCCTCGCGCACAAGGGGCAGCGCTTCAACCAGGTACTCGACCCCCTTCTCGCTGGCAAGTCGAGCCGCCATACCGATCACTTTGTGCCCCGGTCGGATTGCCAATCTATCCCTCAGATCATTTATCGACGAGCTGGGGGGGACTGATATGTGAATTGGCGGTGGGATGACCTGTAACTTATCCAGGTGCTGACGGAGAATAGAAGATGCCTGTGCATAATCGAGCGCGTTGGCGACAACGACATCGGCCAGTTTCACCGAGATCTGATTTGCGATGCTAGATAACCAATTTGCGATTCGATTCAACCAGCTGGTGGGCAGACGTAAATCACAATGGTAGGTGAGCACTATCGGTTTTCGCAGAAGGCGGCCGATAAGAGCAATGGGTGCTGCATCCAACTGAGGTACGTGCAAGTGGATCACATCAGCTTCTCTACCGATCCGCCACACCCAGTACATCAAAGTTGGCATGATGGGCCCTTTGCTGATCGTCACTAGTACTGGCAACCGCCTCACATGCACGCCGTTGATCTGCTCATCCGCTTCCAGGGTCGAATCATAACGAGAAGTTAATACCGTAACTTCATGACCTAGTTTGCCTAAGGCACGTACCAAACGCTCGGTATACACGGTCAGACCCGAATAGTGTGGCCGGTAGTAGTAAAGGCTATGAAGGATCTTCATTGTTCTTCTTGAAAGAATTTGCTTGACGCCAGCTGAGTACTCTTCGCGCGAGACTGGCGATCGTCTCCCCCTCGCGAGTCAGAGCGATCAAACCAAATCCGGAGCCTAGGATATAGACAATGCCATGCAGGAGCAAGGTCGCCGCGAGCGCCTGAGATTCAGCAACACCGAAAGTGGTCAGGGCTAGAACACCGGCGGCCTCATAAACTCCCAGATAGCCCGGTGTGGAAGGAATCGCCCCACCAAGTAGGGTCACCGGGAGCATGAAGAAAGCCCATCGCCAGGATGCGTCCGGGATCACTGCACGCACTACAAGACTGTATTCGATCCCGGCCAGGATCCAACTTACCAGCATCCAACCCGCACTGCGGCTGAAGACCCTAAGATCACGAATAGCAATTAATCCCGCTTGCATCTGCTCCCATAGAGATAAGAATCGCGCTCGGGGCCCAGGCATTTTTGAGATAAGTGCCCGCATCCACTCTGGGCGCTGTACCAAGATTCTTAACATGATGAACGCAAGAAGCAGGGCGCCTGCTACGAAGGTGGCATTCTGCGTTAGGCTCTCTAATCCTGCAGCTTCAGGAAGCATCAGCACCAGGAAGAGCAGGGCAAAGAACAGGTCGTACATTCTCTCGACCATGATTGACGACAGCACTCGCATGGTCGAATCTTTGCCGCCCCCGGCGAGAAGAATCGCTCGACCGACCTCACCCAAGCGCCAGGGTAAAACGTGGTTAATCAGGTACCCTTCATTGAGAACTGCCAGAACTCGCAGGAGTGAATGACGATCGTCTAATAGGCTGCGCCAGCTCAGCGCGCGGGCGAGCATCGACAACAGGAAGATGAGCACTGCTGCGCCAAAGAGCACCCAATTCACCGAGGCCATGGCTCGCAGCATCTCCGACCAGCCGGCCCAACGCACAACGAGCACCAGCGCCGTGAAGCTGATCAGCATGCCAACAACAATGCTCAGCGTAGTTCGTCGTCTCACAGTTTTCGCTCTCGCTTCTGCCCTGTGAACAAGCAGCGTATTAACCCTGATTCATGCGTAACAAAGCAAGAAAAGCATCCTGTGGGATATCCACCTGACCCACTCTTTTCAAACGCTTTTTCCCTCGCTTTTGCTGCTCAAGTAGCTTCCGCTTGCGGGTGATATCACCCCCGTAGCATTTCGCAATGACATCCTTACGGAGTGCACTGACGGTTTCGCGCGCGATGATGCGCCCATCAATGCTCGCCTGAATGGGAACAGCAAAGAGCTGACGGGGTATCAACTCCTTTAATGTTGATACCAATTTCTTCCCTTTCGGGAACGATTGTGTACGATGCACGATCAGGGCCAGAGCGTCAACGGGCTCTTGATTGATTAGTATCTCCAATTTCACAAGGTCTTCAGCTCTGTAGCCACTGAATTGGTAGTCAAGCGAGGCATAACCACGCGAGCGCGATTTCAGGATGTCAAAGAAGTCGATGATCATCTCGGCAAGCGGAATCTCGGCGTTCAGGATGACCCGGTTCGGCGCTGGATATTCCTGGGAAGAAAACACCCCCCGCCGCTTTACTATGAGATCCATGACCGGCCCCACAAACTCATCCGGCGTAAAAATTTGTATCGTCACCCAGGGTTCCTCAATCTCCAGAATTTCAGAACGGTCCGGCAGTTCAGCAGGAGAATCTATTGTGATCTGCTGGCCATTCTGTAGATTGATGCGATACGCGACGGAGGGAGCAGTGGCGATTAATTGGATATCATGCTCCCGCTCCAACCGCTCCTGGATGATCTCCATGTGGAACATGCCCAGGAACCCGCAGCGAAAACCAAAATTCAAGGCCTGGGACGTCTCCGGCTCATACACCAGTGCCGCATCATTCAGCTGCAGTTTTTCCAGGGCTTCTTTCAAATCGGAGTATTCCTCACCCTCCATCGGGAAAAAGCCTGCAAAAACCATGGGTTTGGGAGAACGATAGCCGGGGAGGGGATCCGCAGCAGGATTGTGCACATGTGTGAGCGTATCACCCACACGCACCTCACGGATTGTCTTTAGCCCGGTAGCGATATAGCCCACTTCTCCGGCTCGTAGCGTCTCGGTGGGCAGCATGCGCGGCGCGAATACCCCCGCTTCCAAAGGCTTGATAGCAATACCCGAGGCCATTAAACGCAGTTCGTCGCTGCCGGAAAGGGAGCCCTCAAGCACACGTATGTATGCGATCACGCCCTTATAAGAGTCGTAATGGGTGTCGAAGATGAGCGCACGGAGTGAACGTTCTGAGCTACCCGTGGGCGCTGGAATGCGATCAATAATGGCCTTGAGTACAGCTTGGATGTTGATCCCCTCTTTGGCAGAGATTTGCAGGATCTCGTCCTCGGGGATACCCAGCAAGGCAGATAATTCTCGGGATACATTGTCTACCTGGGAGGATCCCAGATCGATCTTATTGATAATGGGGATAATCGTGAGCTCGGCTTCCATAGCAAGATAAAGGTTTGCAAGCGTTTGTGCTTCAATGCCCTGACTGGCGTCAACGATCAGCAGCGCCCCCTCGCAAGCAGCCAGTGCACGACTGACTTCGTAGCCGAAATCGACATGCCCCGGTGTGTAGATCAGGTTGAATAGAAAACGTGAGCCAGGCTCGGGTTCATACACCATCCGAACAGCGGAAGCCTTGATCGTGACACCCTTCTCGCGCTCAAGATCCATGCTATCCAGCACTTGTTCAACCATATCGCGCGCCTCAACCGTCCCCGTCGCCTGGAGCAAACGGTCGGCAAGCGTTGATTTCCCATGATCTATATGGGCAATGATGCAGAAGTTTCGAATTCTCTCTTTTTCCATGCCTCTCACGAACAGTTTGGTCAATCGAATTGAACCAGCACTGAACTTTCCTCTCACTGATTGGCCTGCGCGCACGACCCCATCGGGATGCAGGCAACTCGCTTGTGAAACAGGTGCAAGTATACCTGAGAGCGGTCTAGTTGCTGTTTTCTTCCACTTGCGTGGGGATCACACTGCTGATCAATTTTTCGAGATCAAGTGAGAGCGATGTCTTGTTGATGAGGGTTAAAAACTCAATATTTCCCTTGGGGCCTCTCAGTGGGGATCGAATCAGTCCCGCTAAAGTGAGATCATGCTGGGCGACTGTTTCAAAGACTTGACGTAGAACCTGGATATGCACCGCGGGGTCGCGGACCACGCCTCCCTTCCCAACCTGATCTTTCCCCGCTTCAAATTGTGGTTTGATCAACGCGATAATAGAGCCTTGTGATTGCAGCCAATTCCGAACAACCGGGATTACATACCCCAGAGAGATGAAAGACACATCAACAACGACTAGATCGACTAACTCCGGTAGCTCATCCAGGTAGCGGACATTGGTGCTCTCAAGAGAAATGACCCTGCGATCCTTCTGCAAGCGATAATGCAGCTGCCCCTTGCCCACGTCAATTGCATATACCTTCTTCGCGCCTGCCTGCAAAAGACAATCTGTGAAACCGCCGGTAGAGGCTCCAACATCGGCGCATGTCCAACCGATGGGTTCGATCTTGAAGGCGGCTAGCGCTTCCGCCAGTTTATCCCCCCCTCTGGATACAAACTTTGGCAGGGACACCACTTTAATATCCCCGTCAGGATTGACCGTTTCAGAGGCCTTATAAATGAGCTGGCCATCCAGCCGCACCTGCCCCGCCATGATCAAGCGCTGGGCCATTGAACGACTGGTCGTTAATCCACGCTCCACCATTAGCACATCGATGCGCTTTTTCGCAGACATGTTGTGATTCTACCTGCTCGTCCCGCAGTATGGAAAATTGTTGTGCTGCAATACCTTGCCCCTGTACAGGGTTCCTGCTATGATCCGCGACATGCGAATTCCCTTACTCAAAGCAATGAGACCACGGCAGTGGATAAAGAATCTGCTTGTTTTCTCAGCCCTTCTATTCGACCAGCAGTTATTTGCAACGGTGCCATTCTTGAAGACCGTCGCAGGGTTCATCCTGCTTTGTTTGTCCGCAAGCAGTGTGTACCTGATCAATGATCTTGCTGATGTGGAACAAGATAGGCAGCACCCGAAGAAGAAGGATAGACCCATCGCCTCGGGAGCCCTGTCTGTACGCACCGCACAGATCAGCATCATCCTATTACTGATCGTCTCAATTGTCCCAGCGTTCCTTCTCGACCGCTACTTTGGGTTACTGTTGCTTGGATATCTCCTGCTAAACCTGCTCTACTCCGCCTATCTAAAGCATATTCCCATCATCGATGTGATGGTACTAGCGTCGAATTTTCTCTTACGTGTCAGTGGGGGTGTGCTTTTAATCACCGTGCAGCGCTTCTCGCCCTGGATGTACGTGTGTGTAACCCTGCTAGCGCTCTTTGTTGGCTTGGGGAAACGCCGGGCAGAAATGGTGCTGCTTGCGGATAACGCGAACTCACATCGAAAAGTGCTCGATGGGTACACCATTCCCTATGTAGACCATTTACTCACGATTGTCTCTAGCACAATCATTATGGCCTATTCACTCTATACTTTTTCTGCAACGAACCTCCCCACCAATAACCTGATGATGCTGACCATTCCCTTCGTGATCTATGGTGTCTTCCGCTACCTGTATGTGGTCCATGTAGAAGGAGCCGGTGGTGCACCAGAGGACCTACTGCTCTCCGATCGCCCGCTGATGGCAACCGTGCTCTTCTGGGGTTTGAGCGTGGTTTTGGTCCTTTATCTGCATCCATGATCGAAGCGAGCGCGCCAGGAAAAGCTATCCTTTTGGGTGAACATGCCGTTGTTTATGATCAACCCGCTCTTGCAGTGCCATTACCCGATCTCCGCACACTCGTAAGCATCCAGCAACTCGCTTCTGATCGAGCATCGATCTATATTGAGGCCATTGATCTCGATCAATCATTTTGGCTACACGAAAGAGATGACCGTGATCCCCTGGCTTGTGCAACACGGTTGGCCCTGACTGCCGCTACATCCTCCCACCCGCAATCGCTCCAGATTCAGATCCGTTCGAGCATACCTATAGCCGCCGGGCTCGGATCGGGCGCCGCAACCTCTGTGGCCATCATACGCGCCATAGCTGCTTACTTTGACATCTCACTCGCCGATCAAAGCATCTCCGACATGGCCTTCCAAGTTGAAAAGCTGCATCACGGCACCCCATCCGGAATCGATAATACCGTGATCAGTTTTGAGAAACCCCTGTACTTCCAACAGGAAAAGCATTGTCAAACATTCGTGCTCGGCAAGGATTTGCAACTCGTCCTGGGTCATTGTGGAGTAACCAGTCAGACGGGAGATGTAGTCGCTGGAGTCCGTAAACGCTGGCAGGCAGAACCCATGACCTATGATGCCTTGTTCAAAGAGGTTGGAGACCTGGTGGACCAGGCGTACCGGGCGCTCATTGAAGGCAAACTGCAAGCACTCGGGGAGCTGATGAACGCCAACCACTCGCTCCTGCAAAGCATGGCTGTCAGTCAACCTGAACTTGATGCGCTGGTGGAAAGTGCAAGAGACGCAGGCGCTCTTGGTGCAAAACTTACAGGTGCTGGTGCTGGTGGTTTTATGATTGCGCTCGTTGAACCTTCGAGTGCGGGCACGGTTCTAAAGGCCCTTGTCGAAGCCGGGGCTCAGCATGCTTTCACGACAAAGGTGTCCACATGATATTCCTCAAACTGGGTGGATCGCTTATTACCGACAAAACCAGTACTGAAGCTGCGCGCTTTCCCGTGATTCAGCGACTGGCCGGCGAGATCGCCGATGCGAGGAATATCCGCCCAGGTTTGAAGATCCTACTTGGACATGGATCGGGATCTTTTGGACACCGTGCTGCGCAGCGCTACCAAACCCATCAAGGCGCTCAGAGTCAGGATGACTGGCTCGGTTTTAGTGAAGTCGGCGCAGCGGCAAACCGCTTGCACCGCATCGTGTGCGACTCGATGCGCGCAGCTGGCCTTCCGACGCTCTCCTTACCACCTTCCAGCACGGTGACCACTTCCGGGGGAGACATTGAAACGTATGCGATCGAGAGCATCGTAAAGAGCCTTGAGCATAATCTCCTTCCGATTGTCCATGGTGACGTAGCCTTCGATAACATACAGGGAAGCTCGATCGTGTCCACTGAGCAGATTATGCATCACCTGGCAACTTTCCTGCGCCCAGAAAGGATCCTGATTGCCGGAAAAACTGCAGGTATCCAGGATCATGATGGGAGGATCCTACCGCAATTCTCCATCAAGGATCTGGAAGATTTCGAGTTTGACGACCCTGACGGTGCCGATGTTACCGGAGGCATGAAATCGAAAGTCAGCCTGGCACTTAAGCTAGCCACCACCTACCCAGACATGGAAGTTCTCATCTTCAGCGCTGAGGATCCCGGTGTCCTGAAGGAAGTCTTAATCGGCGGACAAGCTGGGACCCGAATCCTGCCACACTGATCTCTGCACGCACTACAGCCACACTGGCAAAGCCCACCGGGCGCTTCTTACTTCCATCCCGCGCGGTATCGGATAGACGTAACTTGCTCCGCTACAGCACATGGCCTAAACTCTGCTTATACCCCATCCGAGGGCATCAATCGCGTGACGATTGTCGACCATTCCCCATATAACCTCATAGCCTGGCTTGCGAACTACACATACTTTCAGGAGGAACTTCATGAGTGATCGGAAAAAGGTCACACTCAACAGCTTATTCAAAAAAGTGTCTGATGGCGTTCCAATCACGATGCTCACCTGCTACGACTTCCCCACAGCGCACTTCCAGGAGCAGGCTGAAATCGACATGATCCTGGTCGGTGATAGCTTGGGGATGACAATGCTGGGTTACGACTCGACGTTGCCAGTTACCATGGAGGATATGATCCGACACACGCAAGCCGTCCGTCGAGGCTCACCGAATGCCTGGCTCATCGGCGATATGCCCTATATGACCTACCAACCCAGCGTTGAGAGTGCGATTCGAAATGCAGGCCGCTTTATGGCTGAAGCCGGTTGTGATGCGATCAAGCTCGAAGGTGGAAGCGAGATGGCCGATCGGATGCAGGGTATCGTCGCGGCAGGCATTCCGGCGATGGGCCATCTGGGTCTGACACCGCAAAGCGTTAGTGCACTTGGTGGATATAGAGTGCAAGGAAAGGGCGCTCTTCAAGCCAAGAAGATCGTCGATGATGCCAAAAGCCTGGAGCAAGCAGGAGCATTTTCCATCCTTTTTGAAATGATCCCCGATCGCCTCATGAAAATCATCACCGAGCGTATGGAGACCTGCTACAGCATCAGCCTGGGATCAGGCCTGGATGCACATGGGCAGCTGCTCATTTATCACGACATGTTCGGTTTGTATCCGAAATTTAAACCGCGAATGGCCAAAGTATTTGGCGACGCTGGTAAGGTGATCCTGGACGGCCTGAAGCAGTACGCCAAGGAGGTCGAGGACGGCAGCTTCCCGCAACCTGAAAATTGGTTTGGCATGTCCGACGAAGAATACGATGAACTGATGAAATTGCTCTAATCATGCGTTTGACGATGAGTCTGGCCCCATCGAAGGAGAAAAATCATGACCGTTGAGCTTCGTTCTAATCTCAAGATTCCAGCCGATCGACTTGATGCGATAAACCAGGTGCTGCTCTCGGAAAATATGAGGGTGATAGACGATTTTCTTGCCGTAGTTGAAAAGTACGGAACACCTGAATCGATCAACCAAAAAGCCAGGGAGTCACGCAAACTGGAAAATTTGCGTGCAAGGGTGAGTGACACCAAACCAGAATATCTTGCAGATTTGGACTGGCTAACAGAAAAGCGTGATCAAGGGGTTTTTATCTCGGAAGCTGATTATCGAGCGAAGGTACTAGGGGAGAAAGCCGCACAAACCACATTTAAGGACACTTTCGCGGTCACGTTAGAGATCAGCGCCTTTCAATACTTCCCCTGGCTCCGCCGCATCACCGAAAAAGCAATCGCGGAGGGGAGCCTGATTCCCGGAAGGTTCATCCGGGTGCGGAAGATGAAGGAACAAGAAGATGATGGAGATCTTCCTGCCGTGGCTGCAGCCATGCAAATTATCGGTGCCAGTTATGTCGAGACCCTTGATACACGTGGTACAGACGGATCGAATGTTCACCTGGGGGGACCCGAGACGATCACAGGTTACTTCGGCGGAGTAGGCGAGCCGAACGATCATGCATTGAAATGGCTAGATGAATTCCTGTATTTCTACACCGAGTACGGGATCCGTCAGGTGCTCAATGTGAACCCGGGCACGGTTCTGCTGGGATATTTCCTCCACCGCATTGGCGTGGATATCGAATTTAAAATCTCAGTCTTCATGGGAAATGACAATCCCTATGCTGCCCTATGGACACTACTTGGTGCGAAGCTCTTCAGCCGTGACGATGGCAGCTCACCACTCATCGGATTCAACTGGAGTAACTCGATCAACAACCCATCGATGGAAATCACTGCTGAATTTCGCGAGGCGCTCGGGTTCGAAGAAATAGTCCGCTTTGAACACCACATCACCGAGACCTATAAGAGCATTGTCCGCCAGCCTTACAACCGCCGGGACGAATTGGTTGAGATCGCCGACCATGTTGCCAATATATCTGCCAAGCATGAAGGAGGCGATCCGGAAATCGACCAGGAGCGCGCTCACCCCTCCGATATTCTGGATTACTTCCGGGATAAACAGGAGGTCATCGAGGCGGGTGAGTGGGACCATCTCGCCCTGAACTTCGAAGATAAATTTGATGCACTTAATCGGACCGCCTGGGCTCTCACCGAGAACGGCCTGTCCTTTCTTGCTGCCAAACACCTACATCACCGGTAGTGCTTTACCGCGAGGGGGTGCCAGGCTGGCACCCCCTCTGCCGTGAGTCAATGCAACTGAATCTCGAGAAACCACTCTCACAGAGAGATATTCGCAATAGCACGCTAACCTTCACAGCACTCGCCCTGGCGGTAAACGCCCCACTACTCTTAATCAAACCGGTAGAGATCCTGTCGCCCGCCTATAAGATTGTAGGGGCTTCATCTCTCTTCTGGGGCAGCCTGAGCCTCATCGCCTTTCATTATTTCTGGGATATGTACTATTGCTACTTTTATCCGGGTTATCTGCGGCGATGGGGCGTGTT
>JBFFMI010000040.1:0-15438 GCA_041554155.1 Anaerolineales bacterium | reverse complement strand
CTCTCGATTTATCGCTTGTGGATGAAGTGATTCAGGTAAGTGATGCCGAGTCATTTGCGTGGACCCGCCGACTGGTCCGGGAAGAGGGAATTTTTTGTGGTGGATCTTGCGGGGCAGCATTGGCAGGCGCAGTGAAATACGCTCAGGGGCTTGGTCCAGAGCGAAATGTCGTGGTCATTCTGCCCGATTCCGGGTCTCGCTATCTCTCGAAGGTTTTTGACGATGCCTGGATGCAGGAGCATGGATTTTCAACCCAGGAGCGGGAGCTCAAGACGGTTAGAGATGTTGCGGAAGCAATGGGAAGCCAGGAGCTGATTACTGCGGAGATTGATGATCGTGTTCGTGATGTCATCGAGCTGATGCGGGAACATGCTGTATCTCAATTACCGGTACTTGATCAGACGGGTACCTATATCGGTGTTATCTCAGAAGTTGATCTGCTCAACGCAATCGTGGAGGTAGAGCCCGAATTGCGGGCAGAGAAGACGATCTCCGATGTCGCGATACGCAGCGTTCCAACGCTCAGGGCGGATATGGATTTTGTACAAGCGATCCCTGAAATTACGACCCAGAAGGTGGCAATCCTCGTCGATGAAGAAAATAAACCTGCAGGTATCCTCACGGTGATCGATGCCCTGACCTGGATGTCGAAGCAAAAAACGAGATGAAACCGCTCCCCAGCCTCCCAGAATTGTGCATCGTTAAGTCGCACGGTCTTCATCCACACGAAGATGTGGATCCTACGCGCGTACAACCGTTGCGAAGTGCGCTTGAAACGGATGGCATTCTAAAAAATCCACCCGTTGTGGTCCCTTTTCCGGGACGGATGAATGAATTCGTAGTCCTTGATGGCGCAAACCGGACCACTGCATTAAAGGAACTTGGCTTCGAGCACGCGCTGGTTCAAATCGTGCGACCAGGGCGTGAAGACATCCGCTTAAAGACCTGGAACAAAGTTGTTTATGGTGCGCCCGCTGAAAGGTTATTCAATTCGCTATACGATCTCTTCGGGCTTGTGCCAGCACCGGGAGATCGGAAGGAACGTCTTGAGCGTTATTTGAGTAAGTTGAGATTAGCTTACCTCTCGATGCCGGATGGCTCAGCTTGGGAAATCGGTTCCGAACGAGAGGTTCTTCCAGAAAGAATCCATCTACTTCGCCAGTTGGAGCAGGTGAGCTCGGAAGTGGGGCAAGTGGAACGCACTAGCGAGATCGAGGCAAGACATTTCGTGGACATCTATCGCGAGTTGACTGGCCTGATCCTATTCCCAGCCTTTTCTATCGAGGAGGTGCTTGAAATTGTGCGTCAGGGTCTCTCTTTACCCCCCGGACTGACACGGTTCATCATCACCCCCCGGGCGTTACGGATTAATTACCCTCTCAATCGCTTGCAGGAGGGCGTGCCCATCGGGCAGAAACAAGAGGCGCTCGACCATTGGATCCAGGACTGTCTGCGGAATCGGCGTATTCGATACTATGCCGAGGCCACATTCTCTTTTGATGATTAACGGCTGACACTGGTCTTAAACGCCTGTTCCAAATCTTCGATGAGATCATCCACGGCCTCAATCCCTACAGACAGGCGTATCAAGCCAGGATCAACCGCTATCGAGCTTTCAGATGTTGATACATGAGTCATTGCGGCGGGTACCTCAATGAGTGATTCGACTCCACCAAGTGACTCGGCCAGCGTGAATAGTTTAGTCGCTTCCACAAAGCTGCGGGCAGCCGTATCGCCCAGCTCGTGTATGAAGGAAAGCATGCCACCACCATTGCGCATTTGACTCTGCGCAAGCCCGAATTGAGGGTGCGTGGCGTGCCCGGGATATCGTAATTCTGCTACCTGAGATTTTGGCGCCAGATACTCGGCGATGGCCTTTGCGTTTGATGCGTGGCGGTCCATGCGGATAGCAAGTGTCTTGATCCCCCGCAATACCAGAAAGCAATCCATAGGCCCCGGAACCGCACCTACAGCATTTTGCACAAAAGCCAGGCGTTGACCCAGATCGGCATCTCTACCAATCACCGCACCTCCTATCACATCTGAGTGGCCTCCCAGGTATTTCGTCGTGGAATGCAGAACAAGATCAGCTCCAAGCGCCAGCGGTTGCTGGAGATAGGGAGTCGCAAAGGTGTTGTCCACACAAAGTAAAGGGCGTTGCTCTAGCTTGGCTAGTGCGCGGGAAAGTGATGCGATATCAATAAGGTTCATCCTGGGATTGGTCGGGCTCTCGACCCAGATCATGCGGGTGGCGCCTGTTACAGAATCAATGATGCTATCGGCTGTGAGATCCTGGGTGAGTCGGACCTTAAGACCCATAGGCTCGAAGATATGTTTGAGGATGCGGTAGGTGCCACCATATAGATCATCGACCGCCAACACCTCATCCCCCGGAACTAAAAGGCGGAGAATCGCGTCGGTGGCTGCCATCCCGGATGCGAAGGCCAACGCGAAGGTGCCATCTTCGAGCACGGCAAGGCTGCGTTCTAGCGCCGTACGGGTAGGATTGCCTGTGCGCGCATATTCGTAGCCTTTATGGACGCCAACACGATCCTGCTTAAAGGTAGAGCTTTGGTAGATGGGAGTCATAACTGCACCAGTGCTTGGATCGGGTTCTTGACCACCATGAACCGCCAGCGTTTCAAAGGCAAATTTGTCGTCCATTTCTCCCTCACAAATGAATCAGTACCGAATCAGGGTTGAGATCATCTAGCTTTAATGTTTATACTCTACTCTATAAGGGCCATGTTTATCCAGATTGAAGATCCTTCAGATCTGCCGCGCCCACCGGAAGAGGTCAGTGTACGCGCCATTCAAGTCGATCCCTATCCTGATGGACAGCGTCTGCGCGTCACCATAGATCTTACGCCCTTCCTGGAAGCTCCTGACCTGGTTGTGCGAGTGCTGGATGCAAATGAGACCGAACTCGCAGAAGTGAGCATCATCGGAGCGCATCAGCCAACGCTGGGATTAACCGTTCACCTGAAAAAACAAACGCAGCAATACCCCTATAGCCTGGATGCATCGGTTCGCTACGAGGAGTTGGGAGAGGTGAACCAATTTTCGCATAGCTTTGAGCCGGAATTGAAACAGGGCGATGACTAGACTAGACCCGGTCTTTCGACATGCCATCACGGCGCCCAGTTTTGAGCAGAACAAGCTTCATCGCGAAAGATTGGTTGACGAACTACACGCGAACATACCCAAGAAACTCATCGTGATCGCCACGCCTCCAGGCTACGGGAAGACCACATTGCTTGCCGATTTTTCCGAGCACACAGACTTGCCCGTTTGCTGGGTCCGTCTTTCCCCGGCGGATCAAGATGTCATCCGCTTTGCGGAGGTGCTCCTCGTCTCACTCGAAAGACGCTTTCGACGAATCCGCGAAATGATTGATCTGGAGAATCTGATCGGTTCAGAACCACAGGCCCTGGCCCGTATTTTCAGCAACACGATCGATGAGTACATCACGGAGACGATTGCCATCATCCTTGATGATGTGCATCTGATCAATTTATCCTCAGCGACCACGCAATTCCTGGATGCGCTCCTGGAAACCCTGCCAGATCAAGTGACCCTGATTTGTTCCGGGCGTGAGGTGCTCGATGTGGGCCTGGCACGCTTAATGGCTGATGGAGATCTTGGGGGTCTGGGCCCACCTGATCTTGCGCTGAATTCGGATGAGATCATCCAACTAGCCCATTTGCAATCAGGTCTTGAATTGAGCACGGATCATGCCAATCGGCTGCTCAATGAGACCAAGGGCTGGGTGACTGGCCTCCTGCTCTCGGGTGAACTCTCTGGGGGTGATCTGCCCTCACTGGTCTTCGATTCTCGTCCCATGGTGTATGAGTATCTGGCATCGGTAGTACTGAACCGGCAACCAGATGATTTGCGTCGCTTCCTCCTGGACTCGGCCGTACTTCCCATCATGAGCGTGGAGTCATGCGATGAAGTTCTGGAGCGAAAAGATAGCCAGAAATTCCTGAGCCGATTGGTAAGAGAAGGCTTATTCATTTCAGCAACGAGTGATAGCCCGAGAACGTATGAATACCACCCTCAGTTCCGGGAGTTTTTGCTTGAATCCCTTGCGAGCGCTGAGCCAGATAAACTGCGGGCCCTGCGTCAACGAGCCGGTGCGTTATACGCCAGAATCGATGCTCCAGAACAGGCGGTAGAGCTGTTTCTGGAAGCGGGCTCCCCAAGCAAGGCCGCTCGCGTCGCAGAGAAGCATGCCAATGCGATGTTCACGCTCGGTCGTTGGCAGACTCTAAGTACGTGGAGTGAAAACCTGGGGAAGGAAGAGGTTTCGATTCCCTTCGTCGAAATTGCACTTGCCCAAGCGCTGCTAAAACAAGGTGAGACGTCGGCCGCGGAGCGAACTTGTGAGCGTGGCTATCGTTCTCTACCCGAAACCACACCGAAATCACAGCGGATAAAGGCTGAGATCACGCGCGGGCTTATTGCAAGGCGACAGGGAAAGTCGCGTAAAGTCAAAGCCGCTGTCGAGGCAGCGGAAGCCTTGATCACAGCAAGAAGCCCACGTGTGGATAAAGCCGCACTGCTGCGATTGAAAGCGAGAGTGGCGACCGAGGTCGATAAAGATCTCGAACGCGCGGAACAACTTATCCTGCAGGCCCATACGCTGTCGGAAGCAGCGGGGGATATCGCGGGCCAAATTGAAGCTTTGCAACAGCTAGCGCAACTTCAGGTGCAACAGGGAAGGGTGCGCGAATCGCACGCTAGCGATGCCCGCGTGCATAAGCTGCTCGAACCACGCGGTGCGCCATACCCGTTGGGTACCTCGTTTAACAATTTGGGGTTTCATGCGCATTTAGATGGGCGCTACCAGGATGCCCTTGAGCTTCTTTCCGAAGGCTTGAAATTCACGCGTCAGGCAGGGAGTGCGTATCTCGAAGCCATCGTGCTTTTCAGCCTTGCTGATGTTTACGCTGACCTTGACCTGGCGTTGCAAGCCGCTGAACTGTACGGCCAAGGCCTGACACTGGCCACCCGAATCGATAACCCTGAATTGATACGCTATGGTTGTATACGTACGAGTCAGCTCCATCGTCGCCGCCAATCTCCAGCGCTTGCTCACGAATGGTTGCGACGAGCGATTGAATTGGAAGGGGATGAGGGATCACACGCCCTTGTCGAGATCCACCTGAGCGCATTGGAGGTCTCCTCCCGCCCTGATTACGTCAGCGACCAGCTTGAAAAGAATTTGGGGAAGGAAGGCCTTGCGGCGACCGATAGGACGTTGGCCAATTACCTATTAAGTAAAGCCTATTTCCTGCAGGGTAATCTGGATGCCTGTCGGCGACAACTGGAACAAACCCTGCTGGAAGCAGGCTCTACCGCAACCGAGCAAATTTTGGCCGGTGAATTTGTGTTTGATGAGGAGTTCCTGGAATATCTAGACTCCTACCTTGCGGAAGACTCGGTCTTCGCATTGATAATGCGACGGATCGAGACGATGAGGGCAACTGCCCAGCAGTATACTTCCGCCAGCCGGGATGAGACGGATACGGGCGTACTGCAATTTGTGGCCATGGGAAGAGCTGAAGTGCAATTGCATGCTGATGATGTCGCAGAACTGAAGCCCTTAGCGCGCGAAGTCCTGTTCTACCTTGTGGATCAAGGCCAGGTTGACCGGGATGTCCTCTTAGAACATTTTTGGCCTCACCATCCTCCAGGTAGACAAGTCGCGAATCTGCATACAGCGATTTATAGCCTGCGGAGGGTGTTAGGTAAAGAATCGATTGAGCATGATTCAGCGATGTATGGCCTCTCTCCAGCGTTGGTGTGCGAATACGATGTTGATCGATTTGAGCGCGCAGCCCAGGTTGCTGAGGGGGTGCCACCTGGCGATCCCCGCCGCCTATTTGCGCTGACAGAAGCGATCCATTCCTATGGCGGGTCGTTCCTGCCGGAATTTGACTCGGACTGGGCCATGCAGCGGAGACGGGCACTTGAACTACGCTATCTGGATCTTCTTGCACATCATGCTCAAGAGGCGCTTGTTCGCAACCAACCTGCCCGTGCACTCACAACACTTCGGGATGCGCTTGAAATAGACCCCTTGCGTGATGATACCAACCGGCAATATCTTGAAGTTCTCGGCCGCCTCGGTCGTCGAAGTGAAATCGTCGAGCACTACCAACGCTATATCCGACTCCTGTCAAGCGAACTCGGGCTTGATCCGCCTGATGATATCCGGGCACTCTACTCAAGACTGATCGGTTAGAAGCGGGCACGAGCCCACCTTTCGATCAGACCTAATCCATTTCCCCAAGCATGCCAGCGTTGAGAATCAGTTGAGAAGTATGGATTACTCTACACATGAGGGATTTTACGAAACTGGAGGTTGCACATATGCCACACGTAGACGACTAAGGGCACCTGATCGCCTGAACTTTGGAGGTTTTTGAAAAAGTTCAACCAGGCAGCGAGGCTCTGGTCCTGGTTGTTTTAATGTTAACCGAGCCACAATACATACAAAAACGGCAGAAGGAGTAATGCAATGTCAATGCAAACGCTAAACCAGCTGGTAGCCCGTTCCATTATCGATCCAACCGTTCTGAAGACCTTTGAATCTGGACATATCGACGATGTTCTGGCTGAAATGCAATTCAGCCCTATGTTGCGTAAAAAGCTTTCCGGGTTAGAAGCGGGCAGTTTTGCAGAGTTCTCCTTGCTCGCTTATAGAATGGTCAAAGCAACGGAGGAAGTCGTTCGACGCGTTGAATTGCCATCACCGGCCGAAGGTTTGCGAGACGATCGCGATGCCCCGGGTAGAGAGCAGGTGGCATGATCCCCTTCACACGGGAAGAGCGCGAGTGGTTTCTAAAAAACATCGCCTACGGGTTGGTTGAGTACTTTGGCCGTACCGAACCTCCTGTCGATGTCGAACTCATGCTCCATCAACCACCGATGTTATACGATTACGACTTCGGTGTAGTTGATATGTATTCCAAACTCTGGGATGCCACCTTTGCGCGTCCTCCCAGCCAGCGAGGGTCGATCTTTGTCCGGATCGATCTGGAACCGGAACAGCGGAGATTCGCCCTTGCCCGGGAAATGCTCAGCGCATTGATAACTAGCAAACAGGGTCGCGCGATGGGGCTACCCGAACTCCTTCTGCCACATCTGCGTGAATCCGCAGAATATTTCGCACGCTTACTGCTGGTACCCGACAGGATGCTCGATGCATTCAGGAAACGCGGAGGCACGCAAGAGCAGTTTGCCAGCGCATTCGCGATTCCTTCCCCGGTTGCTGCCCTTCGCTGGGCAGAATAATTTTATTTCGCCATCTTCTTTAAGCTTATAGGGGGTCAGCGCTCGGAGCCGGAATACCTCCGGCTCCTAAGCGCCATTTCCTGGCACTCTCCTTGCAGAGAGTGTGCAAGCACAGGATGCATCACATGGGTATAATGCCCGACGGGAATCTGAACAACATGCGCAATGAACACACTTCGAACGAAAATGGGGCACCATCCAGGACCAGGATCTGGGTATTTCGCGGTTTTCTGGTGCTGGTGTTGATGCTCGTCGTTTTTCTCGGCTTGTATAGCTTAAACCTCCAAAATGGAGGCCCCATCGGGCGTACAGTTAACTCGCCTGATGTTGTGAACACAGAGACAAGCAGCCTTGCGGCCACGTCGACAATTGCGGCCACGCAAGCAAAAGAAACTACGGCAACACCCCTGGCCACGCGCGCATCACTTGTGGGATCGCTTTTTTTTACTCTGCGCGATGGGGGTCATTCTCAAATCTGGGCATATGCGGCCGGGGATCCCCAGCCCGTGCCGATAACCTGGGGACCATGGGATGACCGTGATCCTGCAGTAGATCCAACCGGCGAGCGCCTTGCATTTAGTTCTAATCGTTCTGGTTCCTGGGAGCTCTATCTGCTCAATCTTCGTTCGGGTGAAATCCGACAGCTCACGTATACAGCCGGTTATGAAGGTCACCCCACCTGGTCACCAGACGGCGTGTGGATCGCTTTCGAAGCTTACTATGATGGAGATTTCGATATCCGCATTATCCCGGTGGATGGCAACCAGGATCCGATCCAGCTGACGAATCACCCCGCCAGCGATACGCATCCGACCTGGGATCCAGCGGGACGTCGCATCGCCTTTGTTTCGGATCGAGAAGGATCCCCTGACATTTTTATCGCCAACCTTGATCAACCAGATAACCGCTTCATCAATCTCACCCAGACTGCGCTGATTGCGGAAGGTTTTCCCAGCTTTAACATGGAGAGCACCTGGATGGCGTATACACGCATCGATACTGGTCTTGCGGAGGTCCATCTACGGGACTTATCCGACCTCGGTCGACCATCTATCCCACTGGGGGCGGGGGAATCGCCCGTCTGGTCGCCTGATGACAGCAGCCTGGCAGCGATCATGCGTGCCCCTCAACGGACTCATCTGGTGAGCTATTCAGTGGAAGGATCTCTGCCCCTCGTAGGATTTCCTATGACGATGCCTGTGTATCAGCTGGCTTGGACACCCCACAGTCTTCCAGGGGAAGCAGTGGTGCGAGCGAATGAATGGCAGACGGCATCCCCGCTCTTCACGATCGATCTCAGCGCGAGCGCTGATCAATCCCGAACGGTGCTGGCGGGTTTGCTGGGGGTTTCGGCGCCCAATCCTGTGCTTTCCGATGCCGTAGATGAGGCCTTTGCAGCTTTGCGCCAGCGTGTAGCCGATGAATCGGGCTGGGATTTTCTGGGAGTGCTGGAACAAGCGTTTGTAGGGATCAGTGACCCATTACCACCCGGATTGGCATACGATGATTGGCTTTATACCGGGCGGGCGTTCGCCTTTAATAGTGACGCGGTGCAGGCTGATCTGGTAGAGATCGTGCGCGAAGATATCGCCGGTCAATCCTATTGGCGGGTCTTCATCCGGACAGCCTTGCAAGATGGCTCTCAAGGAGAGCCGCTGCGGGCCTACGCATGGGATTTTTCATCCCGGTACAGCGGGGATCCGCAAGCCTATGACCAGGGAGGATCAACCGACGAGCGCTTCGCCCAGGGGTACTTCATCGATCTCACACAGCTTGCGCATGATTATGGTTTTGAGCGGGTGCCAGCGCTGCCTAACTGGCGCACCTATTACCCGGGCACTCGCTTGAATCAGTTCGTGTATCGACAGGGTCTGGATTGGTTAGATGCGATGCTGCAGTTGTACCCGCTATCGGCGATCGTCACGCCTACGCCATTCCTGACACCTACACCCACACCAACCCGTACGCTGCGCCCCACACCAACCCCGTGGTGGTGGCGCTGGCAGACTCCGACGGCAACGGCAACACCGTTCATCGCCCCCACGCCAACGCCGTAATAGCGGCGCTGTGATCTATAGAGACCAGGGCTTGAATCACCGCGCGTACCCTCGCTTGCACCCAAGACTGGTTATTATGTCAACTCTTCTTGACAGTTTCATCCCCCGCATGCTATCTTAGCCTCTCCTTTCCGAATACAGGTGAAACTATGATCCGCGAGCGGGTTGCGGAAGATGTCTACGTTTTTACAAGTGAATTATATGCACAGGTCAACGCGGGTGCGGTTGTAGGACCCGAATGGTCAGTGCTTATTGACACGCTCGCTTACCCCGAGGAGTCACTGGAAATCAAAGAATTTTTAGAAGATCGATTGTCCAGCCCGGTTCGCTACCTGATCAACACACACTACCATTCTGATCATACGTTGGGGAACGCATGGTTCCCGGATGCGATGATTCTGGCTCACGCGAGTTGCCGGGATTTGCTGCATACGGTGGGGCGCAAGAGCCTGGAAGCGGCTAAAAAGCAGAATCGTGAGTTGCGAGATATTGATATCGTCTTACCCAATCTAGTATTCGACAACGGTGGGATCGGCATCCGAGTTGGCAAGCGCACCTTGCGGCTGCTTCACCTCCCCGGACACAGCATAGATGGTATCGGTGTGCTGGTGGTCGAGGATCGAGTGCTCTTCTCTGGCGATATTATGATGCCGATACCCTACCTGGTCGACGGCCAGTATGAACAGATGGTTGAAAGCATGAAGCGGCTGCCCAAAATGAAACTTGAAAACCTGATTCAGGGGCATGGTGAGGTGATCTTGCGGGGAGAAGTCGCTTCCTCGGTTCGGAACAACTTGAAATACTTAAATACAATCCGTGGGCATGTGCGGCAGGCAAACCGACGGGTAGATTATATGGCCTACTTGGATGAATTCGATGTTGAATCATGCGGTAAGAGTCGCATTCTGTTAGGTGGCCTTGCGGAAAATCTACACCAGAGGAACTTGCAGGCCCTGTTTGCTCAATGGTACCCGGATCGAGTTGATGAGTGAAAAGACGAAGGAAAATCAAATTGCCGGGCTTGGGATCGAACTCGTCTTCGACGGTGGAAGTCGTGGCAATCCAGGTAGGGCATATGGTTCCTATCAAATCAAATACGATGGCGCCAAGGCCCGAAAGCCGATTCGTTTGCATTTAGGGCAGGGCACGAACAATGAGGCTGAATATCTGACTTTGATTCGAGCACTGGAGGATTTGCGGGCTGAATTGGATCAGAAAAATATCGATCCGACTGCAATCCAGTTGAAAATATTTGGAGATAGTCAGCTTGTAATCCAACAGCTTAACGGGCAATGGAAAGCTAAGAACGCGCGAATGCGAGCTTTAAGGGATAAAGCTCTCCAGCTTGTAAAACCCTTTGGGTCCTTTGAAATCCAGCATCATGCCCGGTGGCGGTCGGTCGCCGCCCTCGGTCATTGACCCCCGTATAGCCGTATGGCATAATCCCGGCAGTGCTAACAAGCTAAAGGCGAGGATAGAGACGAGTACACTCGAGCGTGACTGCCAGCGAACCTGGGAGAGTGGAAGCCAGGACAGGCACGTGAGTGGAAAATCACTCTGGAGCTGCAACCTGAACACCGAAATTTCAGGCTACTAAGGAAGCCGGCGTCGCCCACCGTTACTCAGGGCGCAGGTATAAACTTGCCCGTGCGGGTCGTACCTGACATGAGAGCCTGCATTCAATGCAGGAAGCAGGGTGGTACCGCGGATCAAGCATCCGTCCCTGATTGGGGCGGATGCTGTATGTTAACGCCGCTGGTTTGCCCGGGCTATGGGAGGTATGTGAATGACAGTCGCACTCTACCATCAGGATGCCTATCTCAAGGCGTTTCATGCACGTGTCGAACAATCTGGCGATCTGGGGATCGTGCTGGATCAATCGGCTTTCTATCCAGGTGGTGGAGGCCAACCCAGTGATTCAGGTCTCATTAGGCACCCCGACGGTGAAGTCCCCATAAGAAAAGTGAAGCGCAGCGAGGGCGCTCTATGGCATGTTTTGGACGGGGAGAAGCCAGCCGTTGGAGTGGAGGTCGAAGGAATGCTGGATTGGGATCGAAGATATCAACTCATGCGAGTGCACACCGCCATGCACATCCTTTGTGGGGTGATCTGGCGGGATTACAGTGCCAGCGTCACTGGCGGCAATATGGAACCACTGCGTGGGCGCATGGACTTCGAATTCGAAACGATGAAGAAGGAACTGGTCGATGAGATCGAGGAAAAGATAAATATCGAAGTGGAAGCGGCCCGTAGTGTCAAAACCGCGATCTTGCCACGTGAGGAAGCATTTGAAATCCCGGATCTGATACGAACAAAGATCAACTTGCTCCCGGAAGGCATCCAGGAAGTTCGTGTAGTCGAAATCGATGGACTGGATCTCCAGGCAGATGGTGGCACTCATGTAGCCAATACGCGCGAGGTCGGACACATTAGGATCGTGGATTATAAAAGCAAAGGTGCAATCAATAAGCGATTGGTTGTTGAGCTTGATGCTTGAGGTGGCGTATGTTTAAGTCGGTTTCAAATCAAATTAATTTCGTAGAACTCGAACATCGGATCTTGAAATTCTGGGAGGAGTCGCAATCCTTTGAGAAACTCCGCCAGCTTCGAGCGAGCAGCCCCAAGTGGTCGTTTATAGATGGTCCCATCACGGCAAATAACCCGATGGGCGTCCATCACGGCTGGGGGCGCACATATAAAGATCTCTTCCACCGGTTTAAAGCGATGCAAGGCTATCAAACCCGCTATCAAAATGGGTTCGACTGCCAGGGTCTATGGGTTGAAGTGAATGTAGAGCGCGAGCTTGGGTTCAATAGCAAACGCGAGATTGAAGCGTACGGCCTTGAAAAATTTGTGACCCGATGCAAGCAGCAAGTCTTAAAGTACTCAGCAATACAGACTGAGCAGAGCATGCGACTAGGTTACTGGATGGAGTGGGATGATCCAGAAATGCTCAGGTTGCTTCATGATAGCATGGCCGAGGATCCGATGCAGACCATCACCGTCGAAGGCCAACACGGCCCGGTTACAGGAACGGTAGAGGCGCTGGTAGGGCGGTTGGGGATGCCGGAACTCGGTGGGTCCTACTTCACCTTCTCGGATGAGAACAACTACACCATCTGGTCGGCGATAAAAACCTGCTTTGAACGTGGCTGGGTGTATAAAGGCCGCGATGTGATGCCCTGGTGCGTTCGTTGTGGCACCGGGTTGAGTCAGCATGAGATCGTGACTGAAGGCTACCAGGAATTAACCCACCCAAGCATCACGCTTCGATTACCACTTATCGATCAGCCGGGCGAGAACCTGTTGGTCTGGACGACGACCCCATGGACTCTCACCAGCAATGTGGCAGCTGCGGTCGGGGAGGAGCTGGACTATGTGAAAGTACTTCAAGGTGAGGAGCACTTCTATCTCAGCAAGGGTACGCTTCACATGCTCCAAGGGGATTACCAGGTTGTGCAGGAACTCAAAGGAGCAGAGATGCTGGGTTGGCGCTACCGGGGACCCTTTGATGAGCTCCCGGCACAGGTAGAGGCTGGATCGCCAGAAGCCCATCGTGTCATCGGCTGGGATGAGGTGGGCGAAGAGGAGGGCACCGGGATTGTCCACATTGCGCCGGGATGTGGTGCCGAAGATTTCCAACTGAGCAAGGAATTTGATTTGCCCGTCGTGGCACCGCTAAGCGGAGATGGGAAGTTTTTAAGCGGGTTTGGATGGCTGGAGGGAATGTCGGTCATGGAGGTCGCTGCACCGATCTTCGATGACTTGAAAGACAAAGGACTGGTTTACCGCATCCAGGATTACACCCATCGCTACCCGGTATGCTGGCGTTGTGGTGAGGAGCTTGTCTTCCACCTGGTTGATGAATGGTTCATCTCCATGGGTGACCAGCTGGATAAACCCTATGAAGAGGTTACGGAAGAAGAAAAACAGAAGCATCTGCGTTACCAGATCATGGAAATCGTAACTGAGGGGACGAACTGGTTCCCGGCTTTTGGCTACGAGCGTGAATTGGATTGGTTGCGCAATATGCATGATTGGATGATTTCTAAGAAACGCTATTACGGCCTGGCCCTACCGATCTGGGAATGCGCGGATTGTGGCCATTTTGACATCATAGGGAGTAGGGAAGAGCTTGAACAGAGAGCAGTGGAGGGTTGGGACCAGTTTGATGGTCACTCACCCCACCGGCCTTTCATTGACTACGTAAAAATCGAGTGCGGAGAATGCGGCGCCAAGGTCAGCCGCATCCCGGACGTTGGCAACCCCTGGCTGGATGCGGGTGTGGTGGCGATGAGCACGCTACAGTACAACAGCGATCGGGATTTCTGGAATGAGTGGTATCCCGCCGATTTGATCAGCGAATCGTTCCCGGGCCAGTTTCGCAACTGGTTCTACAGCTTGCTAGCGATGAGCACCATATTAGAACGCAAGCCACCATTTAAGAATGTCTTCACTTATGGCACGCTCCTGGCGGAGGACGGCCGGGCGATGCATAAGTCTTGGGGTAACTCGATCGAATTTAACGAAGCAGCGGACAACATGGGCGTCGATGTCATGCGCTGGCTTTTTAGCAACCATAAACCGGAAAAAGATCTGCTGTTTGGGTATCACCGAGCAGATGAGGCCCGGCGCCAATTTCTCATCCCGCTCTGGAATGTCTATGCCTTCTTCGTCACGTACGCGATTCTGGATGAGTGGCAGCCAGCAAAAGCTGGGCGGGTTGATTACAGCCTGCTGGATCGTTGGATCCTGGCAAGATTGCACGAAGTCATACGCGATGTCACGAACAAGCTCGAAGTCTTCGAGCCGGATCGCGCCACCGCAGGCTTAGAGGCCTTCCTGGACGACGTCAGTAATTGGTACCTTCGACGAAGCCGGAGACGATTCTGGGCAAAAGCCGGCATCGATGAAGCCTCCGATGCCGATAAACATGCTGCCTACAGCACGCTCTACCAGATCCTGGTGAGCCTCTCGCAGCTACTGGCGCCCTTCACACCCTTCGTTGTGGAAGAGATCCATCAAAATCTGGTGCGAAGTTTCGACGACTCCGCCCCGGAAAGTGTCCATCACAA
The DNA here is from genome assembly GCA_041554155.1 of Anaerolineales bacterium. Taxonomy (GTDB): domain Bacteria; phylum Chloroflexota; class Anaerolineae; order Anaerolineales; family E44-bin32; genus E44-bin32. The sequence goes on along the minus strand of JBFFMI010000040.1, from coordinate 1,004 downwards.
CGCATGGCCGGAGGCGGATATCACGCAAATTAATGATGAGTTGCTTGAACAGATGAGCCTGGTGAAAAAACTTGTCTCTATCGGTCATGCCGCCAGAAATAAGGCCAACCGTAAGGTCCGGCAACCGCTGCGTGAAGCCGCCTTTTCTGTGAGCCATATGGGTGAACGGGACACGGTGATGGCCTATCGAGAACTTCTTGCCGAGGAATTGAATGTTAAGCAGGTTCGCCTGCTGGATACTGCCACGGAAGCAGTGAAGTACAGCCTTAAAGCGCTTCCCAAGCAGCTGGGCCAGAAATATGGCGCACAATTTCCAGCCATACGGGAAGTTGTTGAAAGCATGGATCCCCAAACCCCCGCTGAGGCGTTGATCCAGCAGAAAGACATCACGGTTGAAGTTGCAGGCCAATCCATCATCCTGACACCGGAAGAGGTCGAAGTGCGCGTGGAAGCGCACGAAGGTTTTGCGGCAGTGGCAGAGGGTGCCTACCTGGCTGCACTTGTCACCGAGCTTGACGACGAGCTGATCCTGGAGGGACTGGCGAGGGAGGTTGTCCGGCGCATTCAGGATCTTCGGAAACAATCGGATTTCAATGTGGATGATGAAATCCGTGTAGCCTATCACGCAACGGATCGGTTATCAGAAGCTATTCAGACCAATGTGGCGTACATCAAAGCAGAGACGATGGCATTAATTGTAGAATCAAGTGATGCTCCGGAAGGCACGACACGCTCGGAGTACAGTATTGACGATGAGACGTTAACGCTGGCCGTGAGCTTGGTAGGCTAGGATAGAGCAGGCCACGCAACGTCATTTTCGATGCATTCGATTTTGTGTGGACGAACTATCACGGCAGCGATGCCAGGGTTTAGGAGGTTGTATTGAAGCTCATACGTGTCTACGTGATGTTATTCGGCATCTCCGGTGCGGTCGTTGCGCTGGATCAATGGTCGAAATGGTTTGTCAGATCAAATTTAGCCTTCGGTGAGTCATGGGCGCCATT
>JBFFMI010000039.1:0-15782 GCA_041554155.1 Anaerolineales bacterium | reverse complement strand
TGCGCATCCCATAACGATCGTGCATGAAGGCGAGGATTTTCATAAGCTTCCCAGATCGAGAAACCATACCATAGCCCTGGCATTAGGCCAATCGTGATGCCGCCCGGGGGAGCAGGTTGATCTCAAAGGTATGCGCTAGATGTATCCGACCCCAGTCAGCGGAATTTCGATCCACTGCCTTCTTGGGGGTCCAGCCCGGATTTAGAACAACTTGGGGAGCAGTGCTCCAGTTCGCTCCTGGTATGCAGCATATTCATCCGCAAAGGTTTGTACTAGCTGCTTTTCCTCTGCAGGAATGACGATCCAGCGAAATGCGATCGATCCAATCACAGCATACAGCAGCAAGAACCAATTGCTTGCAATCAAACCCAAGGAGAACAACATCCACAAAGACCCGGCGTAAAGGGGATGGCGCATCCAGCGATAGGGGCCCGAGGTGACCAGGACATGATCCTCCTTTGTGAGGACCGTCTCAGATATATTTCTACCAATCGCTCGAAAGACCGAGAGCATGAACGGGATGGTTAATAAACCACTAACCACCGCAGCCCACCGCAATCCCAACGGTGATTCAAATTGAGCCCAGGCAATCACTTCCGGGTAGACGATATATAGCAGCAAGCTCATTAAAAGCGGCAATGCAAAAACCATCCTGAGCAGGAGGATCGCCTTCCCCTCATCCTGACGAGTAACCACATCCCCTTCCTGACGGGCACGTCTGCGATAAATTCCCGAGATCAAAAACGTTGAAGTCAGTATCAGTAAAAAGAACAATCGAAACAAGAGTTCCATGCAACCCACCTTTCAAGGATGCTGCTAAGAGCTAAGACAAGAGCGTGTAAAGGAAAATCAGTAGAAAATACACGATCATAGCCGCTCCAATCTTACGGGAAATATCGTAACACCCTTCAACCAGGTATTTGCTGATTCACAGGGTTTTGGACTTCACTTAAAGTGGGATTATCGAGAGGAACATCGCTACATGTGATAATCAAGTTCCCCAGACTCATTATTTTCCTGGATCAAATTCAAGACTTGAATCCGTAGTGTTGTGAACCAGTCGCCGCAGAGGTTCGAGCTGGTAAATGCTAGACTATGCACCAGGGTAAAAAGCTACCCCGAGACCACCAGGGCCAACAACGGTTCCAACAACTGGGCTTACCCCGGCAAGACTGATACGTTGAGGTTTGAAGCGCTCCCTGACCTGCTCAACTAAGGATTCACCATCTTCACGACAATCAATGTTGACAACACATGCCTCGGCCATCGGTCTTTGGGCAAGCCGCTCTTCGACCAGATCCAGCATGTGCGTGATCGCCTTTCCCCGGGTGCGGGCCTGGGAGAGGGGTGAGATCATACCCTCCGTAAACTGTAAGATCGGTCTGATTTGTAGCGCTGTCGCCATATATCGCTTCGCCCCGCTAATCCGTCCACTTCGGTGAAGGAACTCGAGGGTGTCGACAACGAAAAAGAGGTTAACCCGCTCCCGCATTCTCTTCGCAGCACTTACAACCTCATCGATCACACTTCCTGCTGCCGCAGCACGCGCTGCGGCCAGTACGGTTAAACCATGTGCCATAGAGCCCGCGCAGGAATCGATAATATGAATGGACAGGTCGGTCAATTGATTCACAGCAGCCTGCGCACACTCGACCGTGCCACTCATTTTCGAGGAGACCAATGGCGCCACTATGGCGTCGTATTTCTCCCCCAATTTTGAGAAGAAAACTTCGAACTCTGAAGTCGATGGCTGGGATGTTGTCGGTAAAGTCTTGGATCTTTTCAATCGCGCATAGAACTCGTCGGCTTTGAGGTCGATCCCATCCCTGTAATTCTTCCCGTCCCAGATCAACCATACCGGAATGACGTGGATATCAAGATCCTGCATCAGTTCTATGGGTATATTTGCTGAACTATCGGTGACGATTGCGATCTTCTGCGAACGCATATGACCCTCCCTGAAGAGACCCCTTGCTCGCTTGCCGCTTTGGGCAGAGACTCATCTTACAACGGTCGAGGGAAAATCAAAAACCACCTTCTGGTCTGGATGGCACCATCTGCCTTTCAGAAACCCGGGGCCAGAAGGACAATGAGCTGATATATAAAAATACTTGTGCTACTTTTTAAGATGATTCGAAGGGCGAATCGCTCGGCTGGAACGGACCTTCAACGATGATCTTCTCTCCAACCTCTGGAAGATTAAATGGAATGTAGGTATTAGAATCCCAATCCCACTGTAGCCAATGCATCGATGGATCCTCTAATGGCTTCTCAAAGGTCATGCGCGCCTCCCACGGTCTTCCATCCTGAGTGAGCGAACGCACTTCCACCTGCAATCCTGGCAGGTCAACCACACCTTCGAGTGCCATCTGCCGTCCATTTTCCCGGAAGAACGCGTCGCCGTAACGATACGTGTAGGCAATGTGGGCTATGGGGAAGGGCTTCAGATCATTTTTTAGGTCGATCTGGGTTGGGACCAGGAAACCCGCGTCCGGTTTTACCACCAGGGTCTGACGATCTAATCGAGTAACCTCGATTCGGGTGTGTGCTGGAGCCAGAATCCGCAAATGATCCGGGACGGATTGTTCACGTACCTGGCGTAGTGGCAGAAGATAAAGGGATTGTCCCGGGCTAGGAGAATTGATAACCATGAGATCCTTGCCCTCGATTTCTGGCAACGGTCCTAGTTCCATCATTGCCGGGACAGGATCTGCAACCCAGCGAATCGTAGAAGCCATCACCGGATAAACCAGAGCATGCAAGCTCAACAACAGGAATGCGACGCTGAGCGAAAAGGTGCGCCAGCGTTTTATAAAGAGCAATCGATCAATTGCGTGCAATCGACCGGCGATATACTGCGCCATCAGTGCAATGGCCCCAATGCTCAAGATCATGAGATGCCGTCCACTCGCCAGTGAAACACCGCTAATCGGGATAGCAGCCATCAGCATGCCGAGTCCCCAGTAGCGCGCTCTGCGGATCTTGCCGAACATCGGAGCAAGCAGGATCGCCAGGATGACCAGAATCGCCACAGCCAGGAACCAGTAGCCGACCTGCCCCACGGTCGAGAAGCCGGCGTAAACGACAGGATCTGGCAGAACCCACTGCCCCAGCAAGAGGATTGGGACCTGCTTGATCACATTAAAGGCAAATCGCAGAGGCTCACTCAGTGGATCCAGGTAAAAGCCCGATCCCCACGCGCCATATCCCAGAGAGCGGTATAAAAGCCGCCAGGCCACCACAACGAGAATATATGGGATCAACCGCTTGAGACGATCCCACCATGAACCCCGCTCAATAAAAAGCACGTGAGCAGCAAGGAACCCAACGATGGCGATCCCTGCTTCAGCCGAAAAGAGTGAAAGGCCAAGTAACAAGGGTCCCCATAAATTACCTGCAGCCCAGCCCTCACGGGCTGATTTATCGTGAGCCCAGAGCGCGAGCACGCCGAAAAAAGTTGCGATGAGCTGGCTGCGCGCGGCAATGGAATAGACGGCATTAACATGTGGAAAGTTTAGAGCGAAGAGCAAGATGGCCAGGCCCGAGGCAACATTCCATCCCATCAGCCTGCGGTACAGCATAGCAACCACCGTGCAAACCGCCAGATACCATAGGAGGTTGTGGGCATGCATGAGCATCGAATTGTCCGGCCAGAGCCGGTAATCGAGCCAGAAAGTGAGCACCGCCACCGGGCGAAAGAATGCGATTTTGGTTGTCTCTAAGGTCCACCAGGGAAGGACACCGGCTTCCATCTGCGCCCTGGTCGTCGTGGGATCGAGAAAGACAAAGAGATTTCTCATCGCTTCAGGCAGTGACGATGAAAGCAGGATCACACGGTGGTAGATATCATCCTCAAAGCCCCATCCACGCCATAAGGCTGGCAGACTGAGCACTACTGCAAGGAGGAGGGCCAGGATAATGAGATATTTATGTGTGAGCAGATCCCTGATATTCCCGGCAAGGTCTGGACGCGCCCCCCAACCCGGGTGCAAAGTTAGACGCCTGAAGCCACCGATCGATCGGCGAAAAGTCTGCTCGATGATGGGTCGAATCACCGTGGTAATGCGACCGCCCAGTGCTCGGACACGGGCAAGGAAGTGATGGTTAGAATGCTCTTGAACATCCATATCAAATGGCGTTTCTTTGCTTACTCCCCATCTGAATCACCCGATAAGGAGAATCGCCCAGGTCGAGGTTCGTGGAAACCTTGATCATATCTCAGATCCTCACAAATCTCTAACTGTGCGCTATACGAGAAACGAATAAAAAAAGTTGCGCAGTTAAAGATTGATCAGATGTAAAGAGATTGAAAAATACTTGACCCTTTGGAGCTAGGTTTTGCATATAGTTCATCGAATTACATAGGCCATTCTATAGGAAATACAAGTGGATCGTAAGGGATGTTGCATGTGTTCGCGATTGGTGAGCGTCATCTTGCGCATTACTACCCCCCATCCCTTACTTACCCCATTGCTCTTACATAATGGCTATCAATTCAGGCCATCCACTTAAAAGCTCTTTAGATTTTCATATTTCCCGATCAGGAGCTCACTCTCATACATGGAATAATTCCGACTGAAGTCACATATAGTTTGGACTAGTACCCATAGCTGCAAGTAAACGTAGGTACAATGTAATTACCAGTACCAGAGCAGCAATTTTCACCCCTGCCAAAAGGATGTGTCGGTATGTTCCCCAGAAAGTATTCCACAGTGGTTCTGTTCCTTTTTGTGCTGTTGGTGACCGGCTGCGGACTGGCAAGCGGGTTTGAGTCGTCAACCCCTGCTCTCGCTCAAAATGGCTCTGGCGGGTCTGTACCCGATATTGCCTCCCTCACGCCAGCACCGGCAACCGCAACACCCACAACCTCTCCCACGCCAACGGCCACCCCGACCCCTACCGCGACCGAGATCGTTTTTGACATCGCCCAGGACTTGACCATCCAATATTTAAGAGAGCTCGAAATCACAGGTAGTGAAATCACGTTCGAGCAAAGGCTTCCTGGCACCTTTTATTATGAGCGGCACATCGTCAGTTATCTGTCGGAAGGGAACAAGATCTATGGTTTGCTGACGATCCCCTTCGAGACTGCACCCGAAACTGGTTTTAAAGCCATCATCTTTAACCATGGCTACATCCCGCCAGCGACATACCGCACCACTGAGCGTTACAACGCCTATGTGGATTACCTGGCCAAGAGTGGCTTTGTGGTATTCAAGATCGACCTGCGTGGACATGGAGACTCCGAAGGTGAGGCCTCTGGGACTTACTTCTCTCCCGGCTACACGATCGATGCGATCGCCGCGTTGAAAAGCTTACAGACATTGGATTTCATCGATCCCCATGGCATCGGTATGTGGGGGCACAGTATGGCTGGTAACCTGACCTTGCGGGCGATGCTGATTGAGCCGGATATCAAAGTTGGCGTGATCTGGGCTGGCGCGGTTTACAGCTATGATGACTTTGCACAGTTTGGCATAGCTGATAATACCTATCGCCCACCGGCAACACCAGATGGAACTGAACAGCCGAGAAGGTCTCGACGAATCTTCGATGTCTACGGCCGACCGGATAGTGGCCATCCGTTCTGGAGAGCTGTATCCCTGACGGAGAATATCAAGTTTCTAGAAAGCCCGATCCAGATCCATCATGCAATAGATGACACGGTAGTACGTATCGATTATTCCTATGGTTTGGCAGCCGTCTTACAAGAAAATGACAAGGCCTATGAGTTCTATATGTATGAAGGTGGGGGACACAACTTGATCTCGCCCCATTTCGGGCTGGCGATGGTACGCACGGTGGAATTCTTCCGGGATAACTTGTAATTGACTTCCCCCTATTCTCATTCATTAATCCCCTATTGGGCACAACAAAATCAGCGATGAGGTACGGCCCTGTTCTTCCCACGCCCAATGCCAGAGGGAAGACAGAAGAATATCACCCCACCACCCCAGCGATTTAGAAAAAAAAGACACCCAAATGGGTGTCTTTGCAGGTAGCGGGGCTAGGATTCGAACCTAGGACCTTCAGGTTATGAGCCTGACGAGCTGCCACTGCTCCACCCCGCAACGATATTCAATTGTTTCCCCCAGAGCGAAGGGGATTATAACACAGGGGTGACGACCGTCAAGTACAGCCCAAACCTCAGTCCCTGGCAGGGGTAAAAAGCTACACGTGCAATGGTGTCCCACGATGAGAAATTCCTGGCCGACCCGACCCATTTCATTCGCCGAAAAGCAATGTCCACCAGACTTGGAGCTTGGTCGGCTGCTCGGGGTAAGTAGAACCGAAGGCATCAGGCGCCGGCGTGAGCTCAAGCGGGGCAAGCGGGACGACCAGCACCTCACCATCCCGCACCAACTTTGCATCAGCATGGGCCCATTCGGCGATCGCATCTTCACTCGTCGCCCCCGCAACCCGGGTCATTAAATCCGCCTGTTCGGTGCTCCTGGCAGCCACCTGGCCTTCCAGGATCCCGGCATCTTGCTCGAGGCGACGTGCGTCGGCCATGCGACGGTTGAGATCGCCAATGATCAGCAATCCGGCGATCAACACCATCACGATCCAGAAAATAGATAACCGTCTCTCGTTCAGTTTCAACATCGCCTCATCTTACCCAAAGCGGGACGCATCAGCAAGCTAGAACAGAAAAAGCCCCATAAGGGGCTCATTTCTATGCCGAAGGTGGGAGTTGAACCCACATGCCCCGAGGGGCACACGGCCCTGAACCGTGCGCGTCTGCCAATTCCGCCACTTCGGCTCGCCCCGATATTCTACCCGAACGTAACGTTTTGTTCAACGCAAGCTCCGTGCCAGAGCGGGCAGGCCTTCTATACCCGGGCAAATTAATCAGCGGCGATCTGGCGGGCAGCTTCTTCCAGGTTCATACTGATCACTTTACTGGCCGTATCGCCACCCATGCTTATCCCATAGACCACTTCGGCCGCTTGCACCGTCAGACGATTGTGTGTGATCAGGATGAACTGTGTTTCCTGGCTCAGTTCCTTCAACATCTCGATAAACCTTGTCACGTTGGTCTCATCAAGCATGGCATCTACCTCATCCAGCACACAGAAAGGTGTGGGCGACACCTTCAATAATGCAAAGATCAATGCACAAGCAGTGAGGCTGCGCTCCCCTCCTGATAGCATCGCCAAGCTCTGCATGCGACGTCCTGGGAGGCGGGCTTCGATGTCGATGCCGGTGTTGGTAAGGTCATCGGGTTGGGTCAATTCTAATCGGGCTGAACCACCCCCAAACAGACGGGTGAAGCTATCCTTGAAAGCGGTGGCCACGGCTTCATAGGTGACCCTGAATTCGCGTTCCATAAGCACATCCAGCTCGGCGATGACCTCATGAATTTGCGCCTCAGCTTTACGCAGGTCATCGACCTGTGAGGTCAGGAACTCCACCCGTGTGCTTACCTCCCGATACTCACGACGGGCCTCCGGGTTGACAGGTCCCATCCGGCGCAACTGCATGCGCAGATGCTTAATCTGTGACTCCGCTTCCTGGGGGAGTTCTTCGACCCGGGTCAACCGTTCGACTATGCCCTCAAAGGGAAGTGGTTCCTGCGCAGTGACTTCCTCCGAATCATCGAAGGCTACCAATCCGAAGTCATCCACGATCCGGCGCTGCAAACTCATCAACTCTTCTTGTCTTCGCGCTAAGGCGATTTGCGCTCGTGAATGCTCTCTTTCCGTGGTCTGGGTCTGAAGGCGGATATCAACCTCGCCTGTTTCCAATTCCGAACGCGTCCGCTCTGCTTCTGTCAGCGCAACCTCTGCAGGCTGCATCTCCCCTTCAAGGGCAGTCAATCGCTCATTTACCCCGGTCAACGCCTCGTCTGCCTGATTGAACGCTTTTTCAAGGGCGGCTAGTTCCGTCGTATTTTCCGCGACCTTTTCGCTTCGTAAGCGCAGATCGCGCTCCAGCATCGATACCCGGGCCTGCAATCCTTCGAAGGTCGCCGCGGCCGCTTCGAGGTCTCTCTGGGCACGCTCCAGCTGCGCTTCCGCTTCCATCATGCGATCGCTAAGCTGGAAAGCCTCCAGGGCGTTTACGCTGCGTTGAAACTCGGTCTCCAAACGCTTTCGCTGGGTTTCAATGTCCTCACCTTGCTCAGATAATTTGGCGAGTTCTTGCTGGATCTTTGTAAGCTCCGCTTCCATTTCAGTCATGCGTGCTTGCTTCTGAGATCGTTCGCTCTGTCGGGTGACCAGGTCGATCCGGATACCATCTGCCTCCTGGCGCATCGGTCCAATCCTTGAGTGGATTTCATCGCGCTCAACCCTGAGATTTCCGATGCGTTGCCGCAGATCCTCAATCGAACGCTGAATCTCCTCAAAGTGATGCCGCACCACATTCAGCTCATCCGTCGTCCTGCCCAAATCAGAGGCAATACCTTCGGATTGATCGAGCTCGCGTTCTGCCTGGTAGCCCAGACCGACAAGGACATGCCCGGAGGGCAGGAATACATCGCCGTTCATCGTCACCAGCCTACCGCTGTCCGGTATGGCTGAGAGGAGCTCGCGGGCCGAGGCGTGATCGCGCACAATCAGTGTTCGTCCGAGGATATTTTTCAAGACTTCAGCTGCTCTACCTCGCGTGTTCACGAAATCCATCGCCAGCCCAAGGCAATCCGGGTGGTCGGGGACCGGCATTGGCTCGAAGCTCCTGCCCACGTCCCCGGCGAGGAAGGCCGCCCGGTTTTCGCCAGAAGAAATGGAAGGATGTTCCAATGCCTTCATAACCTGATCAAAATGTTCAAAAGCCAGTCCGTCCCGGAAATCTCCCAGAGCGGCCAGGATCGCCGGGCGATAGCCCCGCTTTATCTGTAGTGATTCGCCCAATCGGCCGATCAATCCGGCAATAGGATCGGCGTTTAAATCCGCAAGAACCTTGCGCGTACCACTATGTGCCGCTTCAAATACATCAACCTGTGCTGCAAGCTCACCCTGTCGTCGTGACAGCTGGTTGTATCTCTTCTCGACGTTCGCCTGTTCATCTCGCAGGGCCGCGATAGTGTCTTCATCGGCCTGCAGATCTTTCACGACTTGCTCATAGCGGGCTTCTTGCTCTTCTAACTGCTTCTGCACGTCCTTGAAAGCGGTCTCGGTCGGCTCAAGCTCCGCCTGAAGAACTTGAAGTGCGTCCTGGGCTTGTTCGAGCCTGGCTGCATGATCTGCCTGGTTATTTTCCAACTGCTCCCGCCGTGCGTTCCAAACGGCAACCCGCGCCGCCAGTGCCTCCAGTGCGCCGCGCGTGCGATCCGCATCCAAACGCAAGCGCTCTCTTTCATCACTGCCACTCTCGCCGCCTTCTACCAGCTCTGCATGTGCAGCTTGCAACCTTTCGAATTCAGCCCTGGCTGTTTGCATCTTTTCCTTGGCTGTTTCAAGTTGCTCTGTGAATCCGGCAATCGTGGTTTCAAGCTCCGCAATCTCATCCTGATATTGCTCGGCCTGTTCCCGCAGCCAGCGCTGCCTTTCCTCAGCGATCGCCTGTTGACGGCCCAGGCTTTCGCGCTCCTGATGGATCAATGAAGCCTGATGGTTCCATTCTCTCAGCTGTTCACGCAGCTGATCGACCCTGGCACGAACCGCGCGGATCTCTCCCTCCGTCTCCGACTGTTCCTGCCGCAAGTTCTCCCGGTTCTGTGACTGCTGGTCGGCAGTCGCTGTCGCTTCCGCAACCGCATCGGCAAGGGTGTACCAGTGGTAGCCATACCAGATCCGCAACAATTCCTGCAGATCATCGCGTACCTGATCGTAATCTTTCGAGCGATCGACCTGGCGTTTAAGGCTGCGCACGCGCGGGCGGAGTTCAGCCAGGATATCCTGCACCCGTTCCAAATTACGGCGGGTCGTGTCGAGGCGACGCAGCGCTTCCTCGCGTCGGGAGCGGTAGAGTCCGATACCTGCCGCCTCTTCGAATAGCTGTCGCCGCTGATCTGCTCGTAGTGAAAGGGCAGCATCTACCAAACCCTGCCCGATGATGGTGTAGGTACGTTCTGCCAGGCCCGTCTTCGATAGCAGCTCGTTTACATCACGTAAGCGCACCTTCTGGCCATTCAAGATGTACTCATTCTGGCCGTCACGGAAGGCGCGCCGTCCGATGGTTACTTCGCTAAAATCGATTGGCAGCCACCCATCCTGGTTATCGAAGGTGATCATTGCAGAAGCCATCGAGGCGCGCGCACGCGTATCGGATCCGGCGAAGATCATATCTTCGGTTCGCTTACCGCGCAGCAAACTGAAGGATTGCTCCCCCAGAACCCATCGAATAGCATCCGTAATGTTGGATTTTCCGGATCCGTTTGGCCCGACGATCGCCGTGATCGTCGGTGAGAATCCAAAATCATTCTTACTGGCGAAGGTCTTATAACCCTGCATTTCCAGGGTTTTCAGTCGTGCGTTACCTGCGCTCAACGGGCATCCTTACATACATAACTAATCACCAGCTTCAATCTCTGCCAGGGCAGTCCTGGCAGCATGCTGGGCAGCCTCTTGTTTGCTCTTTCCACGACCCAGTGCTGAAACCTCGCTACCAACCTGCACCTTGACGACGAACTCCCGATCATGATCTGGCCCACTGCTACTGATCGTCTCGTATTGCGGCGTCAACCCAACCTCGGCTTGTGCCCACATTTGTAATTGACTGCGAGCGTCCAGCAGGCGCTCATCATCGATAGCCTGCTGCGTCGCTTGGAGCAGGCGCGGCTGCATAAACTCGTCCACCGCATCGAGACCTGAATCAAGATACAGCGCCCCCATCAACGCTTCGAAGGAAGCACATAGCAGCGCCTGCCGCTTACGACCACCTGTAATGGCCTCACCCTTCCCCAGGTACAGTGCTTCTCCTAACCTCACATCCTGGGCGAAAGCTGCCAGTTGTTCCGTCCGCACCAGCGCCGAACGCAAACGCGTCAGCTCACCTTCATTCATCTCAGGAAAGCGATTGTATATCCAGGCTGCGGTTATGAAGTCCAGCGCCGCATCGCCTAGATACTCCAGACGTTCATTATCCTCGACGGCTTCGGGATGTTCATTGAGATAGGAACGGTGCGTCAGCGCACGACGTAGCAGGCTGGGATCCTCGAAGGACAGCCCAGACACCTGAAGGAAATCTTCCGGAGTCAATCTTCACACTCCCCGAACTTGGGGAACGCCGGGTACCCAGACCGCTGGGTGCCCCGCGTTCCACGGGTTCTTATACAGTTGTTTTCGAATCGAAACGATTCTACCCCTCGAAGCGCCGGAATGCCAGCACAGCATTATGACCGCCGAAGCCGAAAGCATTATTCAGCGCATATTCGACTTCGGCCTCGCGCGCTTGATTAGGCACGTAATCTAGATCGCACTCCGGGTCCGGGGTGTTTAAGTGGATCGTGGGCGGGATCTTGCCAGTACGAATGGCCTGGACACAAACGATTGATTCCAGCGCTCCCGTGGCGCCCATCATATGACCTGTCATGGATTTACTGGATGAGATCGGCACCTTGTAGGCTGCTTCACCCATAGCTGCTTTAATTGCCTTGGTCTCAGCCGTATCATTTAAGGGGGTTCCCGTTCCATGGGCATTAATGTACCCCACCTGTTTGGGTTCGATACCAGCGTTCTTCATCGCAATTCGCAGGGCTTCTGCCCCACCAGCACCATCTTCGGCGGGGGCGGTGACGTGATATGCGTCTGCTGTGGAAGCATAGCCCACGATCTCTGCCATGATCTCGGCATCGCGCTCCTGTGCATGTTCCAGGCTTTCAATAACAAGAATGGCGGCACCTTCACCCATCACCAAGCCATCCCGATCCTTATCAAAGGGTGCCGGAGTTTTATCCAGTTCATCATTGCGTCGGGATAGCGCACCGAGGCGGTCGAAACTCGCTACGCCGGTGCGTGTGATGGTTGCCTCACTTGCACCAACCAGTGCGGCATCGATCACCCCTGATTGGATCAACATGTACCCCTGTCCAATAGCATCCGAACCGGAAGCACAGGCGGAAGCAACGGAATATGCCGGGCCGCGTGCACCGATATCAATTGCCACTAATCCCGCAGCACCGTTCGACATGAGCATGGGGATGGTAAACGGGTTGACTCGGCGTGGGCCCATTTTATCCGTGGTGAGGATGCTTTCCTCTATCGTTGTGAGACCTCCGATAGCCGAGGAGATGATCACGCCTGTCCGACCCGGAGTGACCTTCAGCCTTGAGTGTGCCAGCGCCTGCATGGCGACCGTGCTGGCGAATTGTTCAAAACGATCCCGACGACGGGCTTCACGCGCCTCCATATGCGCCGTGGGATCATAACCTTTCACTTCGCAGGCGATTTGCACAAGCATATCTCCCGCGTCGAACTGCGTGATTGGCGCAACCCCTGAAACTCCGTTGATTAAGCCGGCCCAGGTCGTCTCCAGATCATGTCCGAGTGGGTTGATCGTGCCCATTCCTGTAATAACAACACGCTTTTGCATGCTTCTACCCCGGTTCTATGATTCAACCGACTTTGGGAGCGTTAATCAGAGGAGCTCTTGAAACCGGTCCCCGTGAGCATCAGGACCACTGGATCTTCAAGATCCGCCAGGCATTGTTCCAGAGCAGCCCATACAACGGCAGAGGTCGGCTCTACATATAACCCGTGGCGGGCTAGCTGGTCGCGTGCCGGGAGAATTGCTTTTTCCTCAACGGCCAGCATCATCCCCCGGGTCTCGTCCAGAGCTTGCAGGATGAGATCTCCGCGCAGCGGGTGAACGATCCGGATCCCTTCTGCCATTGTCTCACCTTCTTGAACAAAGGTGAGACCCGCTGCGCCAGCGCTATAGACCGCCCAAAGGGGTGCACAGGCCAGTGCCTGGACCCCAATAAGCTGCGGTAGTTCCTGGATGACATCAGCTTCCTTCAGGGCGCGAAAACCACGATAGAGGCCGAGGAATAAAGTACCCTGGCCAACTGGTGTGAGGACTGCCTTCGGCGCCCGGCCTAACTGTTCGACGATTTCATAGGCGATCGTGGCCATACCCGATAGCCCATGGGGTAGATAGGTGTGGCTGGCATAGACACTGCCTTGTGTGGCCTGGGCTTGAGCCGCTTCACTGACCGTAGATCGTGCGCCTGGGATACGAATGATCTCCGCACCAAACGCTTCGATCTGCGCCTGCTTTGGCCCGGATGCCGCCTCGGGCACAAACACCCTTGCCTGGATCCCGGCGCGAGCGGCATACCCGGCGAAGGAAGCGCCGGCATTGCCTGAAGAATCCTCCACAGCAGCTGATACCCCCTCTGCTGCCAGGGCGTTTATCAATACCGCTGTGCCTCGGTCCTTAAATGAACCAGTGGGATTGAGGTGTTCACACTTGAAATATAGGGTGCGAGTCTCATATGTAACCGTTACCAGAGGGGTATCGCCCTCACCCAGGGTGATGAAGGTACCGCCATGTTCTAGCGGGAAGTTCCCTTGATACCGTCCGATACCGGCTTGCTTGTAAGCTGGATCGGGGGGGCTATATGGGAGTGGCGTTTCCTGATCAAAAAAACCGCCGCACTTCGGGCATTTGTGGGGAAAGCCTTCGAGGGGATAAGGTTGATTGCAACTAAAACAAACAAAACCCCCTCTGGCCCCCTTAATCCCGGATGCGGTCATCGACCCGCGTCCTTGCGATCCTCAGCTGCAGGCTGGTAATCACCTTCAATCCAGACCTCACCCTTTGCGCCGACTTCTTTCTTCCAGATCGGGACGATCTGCTTCAGGCGATCGATACCATAACGTGCGGCTTCAAAAACCCCGGTATCGCGATGCGCTGCTGTGCATGCGATCAGAACCGTGGGTGTACCAGGATCGAGGTCACCGATGCGCTGGATGATGGCGATTGCCTCGATATTTGTCCACCGCTCGCGGATCTCACCCGCAACCTGCGCCATTTTGGCTTCAGCCATGGGCTCGTAGGCTTCATAGCGCAAATAGCGGGTTTCTCTGGCTTCCCCCCGCTCCGTCTTCTCACGCACCATACCGCTGAAGATGCAGGCAGCGCCTGTTGTTGGCTGGACCATTTCCTCAAGTAAGCGATTCATGTCGATTTCATCGCGCGTGATCTTGAAGATCGTGGTGGGTGGTTCATTTCCCCCACTTACCGGCGGGAAGAGCGCAATCTCATCCTCGTTCGCCAATACCTGTTCATCTCCAGCAAATTCTCTGTTGACAGCGCATATGGATGTTTCCAGAGACGGCTCAACCTCTGGGTGGCGTTCGACGACCGCATGTTTGATGTCCAACACAGTGGAATCATCGGGAAGCTCAAACGTCTCTTCCCGCACCCCCGACCGATCCCTAAGAGTTGCAAAATAAAGCACCTTAACCTTCATACCTCGCCTCATTCCAAAACCACGTCGCCACTGCGACCACCATGTTTCTCGATCAACCGAATAGACTCAATCGCAGCACCCTTATCGATTCCTTTCACCATGTCATACACTGTTAGCGCTGCGATGGATACCGCTGTGAGTGCCTCCATCTCAACACCTGTCCGTCCAGTCGTATATACCTGTGCCTCAATATTTACTCCGGGGAGTTTCTCATCCCACATTACATCTACTTTGACGTTCTCGATTTGCAGAGGGTGGCAGAGCGGGATCAATTCAGCGGTCTTCTTCGCCCCCATAATGCCCGCCAACTGGGCGGTCGCCCGCAAATCCCCCTTTTTGATATCGCCCGCCAATCCAGCTTGAAATGCCGTTTCCGACATGCGCACCTGGCCGCGCGCTTTCGCCCAGCGCTTTGTCTCTTCTTTGTCGCCAATATCTACCATTCGTGCTTGACCATCAGAATCGAGGTGGGTGATCGTATTTTTATCCATATCCCTATTATACGCGCCAGAATCGTCCCATACCTTGACACTCAACTCGAGCCTGCTATAATGTTCCAGCCTGCCCGGTTGGCAGGCTCTGTGTTGAGTGCAAGAGGAGTAATCGTATGCCACCGCTTCCTAAGCGAAAAATATCCAAGGGCCGCCGCGATCGCCGCCGGGCGCATCATGCGCTCCAGGCGCGTCATCTGATCACCTGCACGAATTGTGGTGAAAAACACATCCCACACCGTGTATGTGCAAATTGTGGTCACTACGACGGCCGAGAAGTAATCGAGATCGAAACCAGCTAAGCGCAACCCACAGGCCGTGCAATAGCACGGCCTGATTGATTCTGATGACCTCTCCTACCGAATCCACTGCCTGGCTATTTCCCGGCCAGGGATCCCAGAAAACTGGAATGGGGCAAACCCTGGCGCAAGCCTACCCAGAAGCCGCGGCTGTCTTTGCGCAAGCTGATGAAGTCCTGGGATATGCCTTATCCAATATCTGCTGGCATGAACCCGATTCTGTTTTAAATCAGACCCTGCATACCCAACCCGCGCTGCTGACGCACTCAGTCGCTGTACTGCGGGTGCTGACAGCACATTATCCAACCTTCCGGGCGCGTATCGTGGCCGGTCATTCCCTGGGTGAGATCAGCGCCCTCGTCGCGGCCAGATCGCTGGCCTTCGAAGATGCGCTACGGCTTGTGCAGGTTCGAGCTGAGTCGATGCAATACGCCGGAGAGGTTCACCCCGGGGGAATGAGTGCAGTGCTGGGATTACCCATCGAAGCTGTCGAACAAGCCTGTGAGCAGACTTCTGCAGCTGTGCCCGGGGATGTTTGGGTTGCCAATGATAACTGTCCCGGTCAGGTCGTGATCTCAGGGGATGATGATGCTCTTGAGGCCATAGCCCCCATTCTCAAAGAAGCCGGCG
>JBFFMI010000038.1:0-15958 GCA_041554155.1 Anaerolineales bacterium | reverse complement strand
CTCGCATTGCCTTCACTTCCTGGCGTACGGGTCGCCCTCAAATCTTCACGGTGAATCCGGATGGGTCCGATCCGATCAATTGGAATGACGATCTGGCGTTTAACTGGGCTCCGACCTGGTCAGGCGATGGAGAGCAGCTAGCTTTCCTCACCGGCAGAGGGGGTGATGAAGAGATCTGGACCTTAGCTGCCGCTGGGGGTATTGAGACACGATTCAGCCGGAGTGATGGCAAAGATGTCGCTAGACCGACCTGGTCACCAGACGGCGCTACCATTGTGTTCGAGAAGATCGTGGGCAATATCCCGCGTCTGATCGCCGCACCGGTCGCCGATGGTGGTGTGCGCGAGTTGCAAGTCTGTCAAGAGGGTCAACTTTCACTGCAGCCGATGGGCGAACCTGCCTGGTCACCTGATGGAAGTTGGTTAGTGTTTGAAACCTGGCCGGATGGGGTTAACCACGAGATTGCAGTGATGCGTGCCAGCTGCACAGAATATCGCCAGCTGACTACGGATGATGGCCTTGACTTCGATGCAGCCTGGAGGCCTATTCCCTGAGCGATCGTCAGGGAATTGCGTCGATCAAATAGATAGGAGCGGCAAATGAGCCAGACACAAATTACCGCCCACCTCAAAGGTCTTTCTGAAGGGGTTGAGGGCAAAAGCTTCGCCCTGGAGGGGAATGAGGCGCTCATAGGCCGTGGCACCAAATGTCAGGTGCAGCTCCAAGATCCGAAGATATCCCGACAACATGCGCGCATTCGCTTCGAGGAGGGAATACCCATCATTGAAGATCTGAAGAGCAGCCATGGCACACTGGTCAATGGGCAGCGGGTTCTCTCCGCTGAATTAAAGGCTGGTGATGAGATCACGCTGGGCGATACGACACTGGGTTTCGAGCCTGCGCCGGATGCGGTTGCGACAATGTTGGTCGATGACCCGGAAGCTGTCGTGATGACCGCGTGCAGACAATGTGGAGAACAAATTGAAGTGGATAAGCCTTTCTGCCCGCATTGTGGCAAGCCATTGCGCGAACCGGTTGAGCCGAAGGCAGTTGCTGAATCATCACCGCAACCTCCACAAGCAGCGCAAACTCCAGCTCCTCCCGCTGAGATCCCACCGATACCACACCCCGTTATGCCGGCAGACCGATCGAAGCAACGTCGCTGGCCGCTGTTTATAGTGGGCCTTAGCATCCCGCTCATCCTTGGGTTCCTGGTTGTGTTTGTGCTGGTAATGTTGGGTGTTTTCGAGGAGGAAGAATACCAGGGATCGATTGGCGAGCTGCCTGTGGACCCCCCATCGGCGGGGGAACAAGACAGGACGGATGGGGGAGAAACGCTCGAGGACTCATCCGATGTGGTGGATGCCCCAACTTATACTTTTCGAGCTTACGACCCGGCGACGGATGCGAGTCTTCCAGCGCAATTAGATCTCGCACTCTATCCCGATGAGGGCGGAGAAGCAGGGTTCCTGTACGAGATCGTGTTGGCCCCTACAGAGGAAATGATCCTTGATTACTTTTATTGTGGCAAGAGCGAGCAATTGCTAACAGACATAGAAGGGGCCATAGGAGTGGAATACCAGATTGGTGATGAGAATTTCCCGCAGGAAAGTTTGCATAAGGAACTTCTTGTAACCGACACCAGAGCTTGCTATGTATTCCGGGGGGTGATCTCAGCGGTGAGTGCGGATGCGCTCGTTCTGCTGCAAACCATGTCGGTGACAGAATCGATATACGATGGGTGGGAAACCTGGGGTCCAGAGGATTTGGTCAGCCAGATCCTGTTTCGAATTACAGATGGAGCAGATATGAACTTCGAAACCAGCGACTCCGGGACGGAGGTCTTACCGCCGGACATCCCCACCGTGGTCCTCCATTACGGGGACGCACGCATGTTTTCTCAACCTCCGGAAGTGATTGCTTACGCAAATACACAAGCCCATTCAGCACCCCCGGAGATCGCCATCAGCGAAGGCTGTGCAGAGGATTGTTTGCGCTACTATGAGTGGCTAGGTATCCCGGAGGCAAATCAGTGGATCGAAGCGAGTACGACGATATCGGCGACGGCGATGGGTGTCCAATTGTGGAGCGACACAACGGGTGGCCTTGCGCGTATCTACCTCGATGGCGAAGAAGTCTGGTCGGGCGACACACGCGGCGAGGACAATCTCTGGCCCGGGGGGGCCTTTGTCCGCTACCTTGAAATATCAGGGTTAGCCGATACGACTCATTCGCTGAAGGTTGAGGCACTGGGAGAAGGTGGCCCTGTCACAACATATTTCTTTGGGGTAGGTGCGGTAATACCCTGATCGATCCCAACGACTTGGAAGATCCGGGGTAAGCTGGTCTGCGTATGGAGGATTTGCCCATGAAGGTACGCATTTTTCAGACCTCGTGGATTGTGGTCTTCTTCCTTCAAGCACTGCGCGTCGTCTTTTCGACCCTGTTCGGGATCATTTACGATCAGATCTTTGAAGGACCGATGAGCTTGTGGCTGCCATTAAGTAGCACACTCGTCATCCTGGCGCTGCTCTCCCCCGCTTTGCTTACAAGACGCATATCCCGGCAAAGGATGACCCTTCTGGTGCTCGCCGCCAGCCTTGCGCGGATCTCACTCTCGATCGATGACGCAACCATCCGCTACTGGGGCGCGCTCGCCGTGCTCGTTTGCGCCGGAAGCTTCCTCTGGATACGTCTTCGTCAAGCAAAGGGCGATTTTGCGCTGGCGCTCGTGTGGGGATTGTTGTGGGAGTATTTACTCCGGGTGCTTGGTGATACCTTCGACATCAGCCTGCACGACGGGTCGCTACCCTGGGTCGTCCTGGGGGTTTCAGCGCTTGTGCTGCTGTCGCTCTGGATCACTCGTAGCGGTGCAATGGAGGAAGATGCTGGCGGGGGGATCCCATGGTCGATCGCCCTGGCAGTAGGTTCCTTCCTGTTTCTACAGATGACGCTGTTCGCATTACCCGGTGCTATTGCCCGCTACAGTGCCCTGGCGTACCCGCAAATGGCCCTTCTGGTATTCGTCGTAACAGCCGCTGTGTATCTTCCGCGCGTTGACCGGGTCCTGGCAGCTCTCTTCTCGCTTCGACGCGTACGCACACTTCTCATGCTGTTGATCAGCCTGGGCTTCATCGGAGGCTATTTCCTGGAGGGCTGGCTATCTGCGGGGGGGCTGCTACTGTCCCAACTCATACTTGTGCCGAGTATGGTCTTTACGCTTAGTCGGCCGGAAGCAAACCAGAAGGCTACGAGCTGGCGTGCCCCAATAGCTATGCTCTGGATGCTCTTCCTGAATTTCCTGAGCGCTTTTGCCTTCACCTACCCTTACACCTTACCCATCATGCGCCAGCGTGGCTGGCTGGTGCACCTGCTCGCTTTGCTCATGCTGGCATGGTGTGTGATCCGCCCGGCCACGCTAGAGCAGAAGCGCTTGCCCCTTGCATCCCGTTCAGCTTCAGTGCTGATAGCCCTTGCGGCAATCTTGATCTTGATCTTCGTATGGCCACAGCCCCCTGCGCCGCTGTCAGATCAGACCCTGCGTCTGGCGACCTGGAACATCCATTATGGCTATGACGATGACTGGCACACCAACCTGCAGGAGATGGCGGAGGTGATCGCCGCTGAGGGTGTCGATGTGATCGCCATGCAAGAAGTAGACACCGGGCGCATGACGAGCTACAGCAGTGACAACGCCTATTTTCTGGCACGGCGCCTGGGGATGCAGGTCGTTTATCTGCCAGCGGTGGAACACCTCACCGGAATCGCGTTGTTGTATAAAGGCCCGCCAGCCGCGACCGAGGTTCAACTACTGACCAGCCAACAGGAACAAACTGGCATTGTCCGTGCTGCGCTGAATTGGGGGTCGTCCGAATTAAATGTCTTTGGTGTCTGGGTGGGGTTATCGGATGAAGATACATTGCGTCAGATTGATGAAGCCCTGGCATTTATCGGTCCGGTGACTCCGGCAAGCTTCGGCGGTGATTTCAATGCAGGGCCTGAGGATCCTGAGATTGATGCGGTGCGAGCTTCCGGGTTTGCCGACCCCTTTCAGTTGCTTGGTGATACGGATCCTGCACCGACGAGTCCGGCGATCAACCCTCAAAGCCGCATCGACTTCGTCTGGCTGCGGGGGTTAGTGCCTCAAAGAGCCTGGGTTGCCGAATCGCTCGCATCCGATCACCGCATGGTCGTCGTAGAGGTTGCAGAACCTTAGTTGGACATGCCCTATCACGAGATCGGTTCTCATCGCCTTTATTATGAAGTTCACAATCCAGAGCAGCTTTCCACATCTCCGGTGGTTTTGCTGCATGGGCTCGGATCAAGCGGCGAGGATTGGTTCTTTCAGCAGGCCAACTTCTCCAAGTCATTTCCAGTGTTGACCTTAGATCTGCGCGGGCACGGCCGGTCCAGTATGGGTGTAGGCTGGCCATCGTTGGAGGATATGGCCGGGGACGTAGCCGCTTTGCTCCAAGCGCTCGATTTCCCCCGGGCTCATATTGTGGGCTTATCTCTAGGGGGAGCGGTGGCACTGCAGCTTGGCTTGAATTTCCCGAAACTTGTCCGCTCCCTGACCGTTGTGAATGGCTTTGCTCGCTTTAGCGTCGATCGCAAGGGGTGGGTGCGCACGTTAGGGCGCTTGTTGCTGCTCATTATCAATCGCATGGATTGGTTGGGCGCCTGGATCGCGGGCGGCATCTTTCCTGATCCTGAGCAGAAACCCTGGCGGGACGCAGCAGCAGCGCGCATCGGCGCTAATTCGCGCAGCAATTATGTACGGGTGATCAAAGCGGTGATGGGATTTGATGTGACCGGCCGACTCGAAGAGCTTCGAGCACCGGCGTTGATCATCGCCGGTGAGCGCGATACAACCGTCGCATTAAAGGCAAAAAAGCTTCTAGCCCAACGTATCCCTGACGCGAAACTGGTCCGTTTCGCCGATTCCGGACACGGAACGCCTTATGACGCTGCCGATCGATTCAATCAAGTTGTGCTGGGTTTCCTGCGGGCTGTTGAAACAGGAGAGAGTACCCTTTAGCCTTCCAGTTCAGCATCGATGATTTGAGCGAAGACGTTCAACGGCTGGGCACCAATGAGCGGGATGCCGTTGATGAAGAACGTTGGCGTACCGGTCACACCGAGTCCGGCAGCGTACACTGCGTCGGCTTCCACTTCACTGGCAATGCTTTCGTCATCCAAACAACTTTCAAATGTGTCGAGATCCAGGGCCAATCTTTCGGCGTAGATGAGGTAGGCTTCGCGTGATAGATCGGAAATCTCACCGCTGAATAGCAGATCGTGAAACGCCCAGAATTCACCTTGTTCGTCGGCGCACTCAGCTGCGACAGCCGCTTCAAAACCACCAACGACGGGGAAGTCGCGGTAGATGAAACGAATCTGACCGGGATAGGCTTGCAAGAGTGCGTCGAATGTCTCCGCACGGAAGCGCTGACAGTATGGGCAGCGGAAGTCGCTGAATTCGATGATCGTGATAGGCGCGTCATCTGGACCCAGGACCGGATCATCATCCTCCTCGATCTCCAGACGGACCTGCCCCTGGGCAGCGCGCAAATCGGGTTGCGTGGGTGCCTGGACTTCGGTTGCCACAGGAGCGACAGGTTGCGCGACAGCGACGGTTGCCTGCTCACGCCCCCAGAAGACGTACCCGGCAGCCAGCCCGGTGACAAAGGCCAGGGGCAGCAGCGCGGCATACAGGCTCCCACGTTTGAAGCGCAGCTCTCCGCTCTCCTTTTCGGTAATTTCTTCAGTAGTGGTATTTTCGGTATCAGACATGGGGGGCATTATAGCACGTGCACGGTGAGGATTGGGTTGACAAGCTCAGAAGAAAAAATATAAGATGATGGTAGACCGACCAGTCAGTCAGTATGCCTACAAAGAAGGATATCGAAGAAACCAGGCGACGACAGATCCTTGAAGCTGCCGAGAAGGTCTTCGCTGCGCGCGGCATTGAAAAGGCACGCATGGACGATATCGTGCAGGAATCTGGGCTGTCCAAGGGCGCGCTGTATTGGTACTTCAAGAGCAAAGATGCCCTGATCACCGCTCTTCTCGATCGCGTCTTTATCAGCGAGATGCGCGAGGCCGAAGCGCTGACAGATGCCGATCTGCCAGCGAGTGAGAAACTCAGACGCTTCGTGGGTTATGCGGTGCGGGAATATAAGCGTTTCGACAAATTGATGCCGCTGGCCTATGAATTCGTCGCGCTGGCCGCCCGCAGTAAAGCCGTGCGCCAATCCGTCACGGGCTATTTTCATCGCTATACGGCCATGCTCTCCACGATCATCCAGCAGGGGATTCGACAGGGAGAATTTAAACCTTGCGACCCCGAAATGGTGGCCACCATGCTGATCTCAACCTACGAAGGTCTGGCGTTGATCTGGTTCATTAAACCGGAGCTCGTCGATTGGGATGTGATGGAGCATGAGCCGATTGAGCTCATCCTTTCTGGTTTGTATGAGGAACCCGGCTGATGGCGACGGTGTTTATGCGCTGGCTCGAACGCCATCCCGCAGCCTACGAGCGAGGGATACGCCTGCTCACACTCGGCCGTTTGGAAGACCTCTACAGTAGCATCGCAGAACAGATCCACCCGGGTATGCGTATTCTTGAGATCGGTTGTGGTACGGGAGCCTTGACACGCCGCCTCGCGGAGCGGACAGACCGGATCGATGCGATCGACATAAGCGCTGATATGCTCGAAGTAGCCCAAGAGAAGCTTCAGCAAGATGATCTCATCGATCGGGTGCAGCTCCAACGGATGGATGCCCTGGCGCTTGCAACCTATTTCCAAACAGGCCAATTCGATGTCATTGTAAGCAGCCTGGCGTTCAGTGAGCTCAGCGCTCCCGCGCAGGAGCATGTGATGCGCATAAGCCATCACTTGCTGAAAGCGGGAGGTGTCTTATTCATTCTGGACGAGGTCCAGCCATCCAGTCCATTCAGTCGGTTCATCAGCGCATTGATCCGGACCCCCTTGCGCCTGATCACCTGGCTGCTCACCCGGACGACCACCCAACCCATCAAAGATGTGGCGGACAAATTATCGCGATCCGGTTTCAGAGTAAGGCCGCTCCGGATCACACTGGGTGGCCTGTTGTGTGTCTATGAGGCGATTGCGGTTGCAGCCAGCAGCCCTGAGCATGCCCATGAGCAAATCGTTCGATTGAGTCACCGAACGTCAAGCACCACCATTCTGCGTGATGCATGGGCACTGTTCTTTCGAGTCTTACCACCCTACCCGAAATTTGAACCCGGGCTATACGCCCTGGGAAAGCCCAATACGGAATCACCTGTGCTCGTGACCGGCAACTACGATCTGACTGTGCGGCGGGTGATCAAGCAGACTGCGGGAAACCTGGACGCCTGGTTGCTGGTTGTCAACTCTTCGGGGGTTAATGTCTGGTGTGGCGCAGGTGGTGGATTCCTGACGGCGGAGCGTGTGATCGGCGCGCTGGAGATGAGCGGTGTCAGGCAATGGCATGCAACCCAGCACCTGATCCTACCGCAGCTCTGTGCCAACGGCGTTGATGGGCAGGAGATCCGTCAGCAGACGGGTTGGCGGGTGAGCTGGGGACCTGTCCTGGCGAGTGATATCCCGGCCTACCTGAAAAACGGTTGCATGAAGACAGATGCAATGCGGACCGTTGCTTTTCCCGCGTTGGATCGCCTTGAGATGGTGAGTGCAACCCTCGGGCTCTACGGCTTAATGATCCTGATTCCGGTCTTACTTTTCTGGCGATATTTGTTCTGGCCTGTTTTTAGTGCCCTTCTGGGATTGTCCTATTTCTACGCGATCACACTACCGCTGATCCCTGGCAGGGATGGTTTGCGGAAAAGCATTCCATTAGCAGTGATTGCGCTTGTGGGCTTGTTCGTTTATTCGATGCTAACGGGTCTTCCGGAAGCTCCCCAGTTTTTTAGACGCGGAATTGGGGTGGTGGCACTCTCGGTATTTGTTGCGGCGGAAATGCAGGGCATGTCGCCCTTGATGAGAGGCGAGCAGGCCAATTGGGGTTGGGAAGCTTTGATCGCGCTTGTGCTGGGAGGGACCTACTGGCTCGTTCCTGCATTGTTGGGATGGAGTGGTTGAGGTGGCTGAAGCACCAGGTCTGCTCGATTTAATACTCGAACACTGGCATCTGGCACGCACACTGCGCCGGCTTGAGATCGTCTTTGAACCGGAACGCTGTATTGGCTTGTTCGAGTGCTATGAAGTATGTCCGGTGGATTGTTGGCGCCTCGATCCGGCAAACGACAAGGTTGCATTCATTGGTATGGATCGTTGTATCGCATGCAATGCCTGTGTTCTGCAATGCTCGGCTGAAGCAATTGAACTGAAGGTGGTTTGATGCAAAAAATTGGTCAGCCTTCAAGACCATCGGGGATAACCCGCTGGTTTTACCGCTTACCCATCGTGTTATATCGCCTGGGAATGGCGCGGTTGATGGGCGAACGGTTCATGTACCTGGCACATACCGGGCGGCGTACTGGGCTACGACGCGAGACTGTGATCGAAGTTGTTGAGCATGATGACGCTAAGGACATCTATTTCGTCGCCTCAGGCTGGGGAGTGCGCTCAGACTGGTACCGCAACGTGCTGGCGACACCGCATGTGGAAGCGCAAGTTGGTGATCGCCAGTTTCAAGGAGAGGCTGCGCAAGTCGAGAAGACAGCGGCTGGGGAGGTGTTCAGCCGGTACGGTGAACGCCACCCACGCGCCCTCAAGGCTTTGGCACAGGTGATGGGCTATCGCATTGAGGCGACTGACGATGACTATAGAGCGTTAGGTCGAGAGATACCGGTCCTTGCAATACGCGTTGAGGCGGACGATGTTTGACGAATTCGGCGGATCGCAGAAGTCACAAGCTTATGTGCGGGGGATCAAGCGATGATCGCCATTGTGATGAGCGGCGCTGCCAACTATGGCGCGATGCAAGCAGGTGCACTTGAGATCCTTTTGGGGGCAGGCGTCAAACCCCGACTGCTCGTGGGAACCTCGGCGGGTGCCTTGAACGCCATCTATCTGGCTAGCGAACCATCACTCGAGCGAGCACGCCACTTACAGGATATGTGGCGGACAGCCGGTCCGGAGGAAGTCGGCGTACCGAAGGCCTTTATTGCCTTGCGGCGTATCGTACAGCAGAAGGATGGCCTGATTGACAGCAAGCGCCTGGCCTACTTTTTGGAGCAACATTTGCCGGAAGGGGTGAGCACCTTCAGCGAGCTCGAACGTATGGCGGGTATTAGGGCCTACGCGGCTGCGGTTGAACTTGACAGTGGAGCACTCCATGTATTCGGCGATGATCCGTCCGATCGCTTGATCGATGGTGCTATGGCCAGCAGCGCAGTCCCCCCCTACTTTCCACCCTGGCAGGTTGGTGAGAGTCGCTACCTCGACGGAGGGATATTTGCCAAATTACCGCTTTGTGTAGCCATTCAACGGGGGGCTACCCAAATCGTGGCACTCGACGTGACTTATCCAATGGGTAGTGCTCGGAATGCGCATGGTGTTATGGGGGTAAGCGGCTACTCGCTTTCTTTGATGATTCAGGCTCAAACCGCATACGAAATTGACTGGGCCCGGAGCACCGGGGTGCCCATCCGCGTCATCGAGCTAGAAGCACCGAGCGAGGTTCCCTTCTGGGATTACACGCAGGCAGATCTTCTCATCCGTCGTGGCAGAGAAATGGCGGATTCCGCGTTGAGGCAACAGCCCTGGAAGAGAGTCTCCCGAATCGTCCAGGCTCTCAAGCGAGCGAAGCGATCCCGGCAAGAGCATCCACTAACTCGGGACTGTGGCCATCCGCATGAGATAGGATCCTAGCAGAATCTGCAAGAGTAAAAGGAGATAGAGATGGAAATTGTTATCTTAATCGCTGCAATGGTAGTGGTTGGATTGATCATGACCTATGTATCCAAGTTAATTTGGAAAGATGAGCTACCCGTTGCGATGCCCAATGCTTACCTTGTTGGGGTGGTTACTACTATCGTTGTGGGATTGCTCGATTGGGTTGTCATCCCGGCGATGGGTTTCAGCGACACGTTGAAATATATCGGGATTGCACTGGAACCAGCGTTGAGCGTCCCGATAGTCTTCTGGATCATCAAGAAAGCCAGGAGCTAATCGGATCTCCGGTGACGGACGCAATTATTCAAACCGCTGGGTTAACCCGTCTGTTCAAAGAGCATCGTGCGGTTGATGCGCTTGATCTTTCAATCCAACCGGGTGAACTGTTCGGCTTAGTAGGCCCTGATGGCGCCGGAAAGACGACGACGTTGCGACTCCTTGCAGGTCTGCTCCAGATCAGTGAGGGCGATGGCAGCGTGGCGGGATTTGATTTGCGCAAGCAAGCCGAATCGATCAAACCCCAGATCGGTTATATGGCGCAGGAATTCAGCCTGTATGCGGAATTGAGTGTCGTCGAGAATCTACAATTTTTCTCGGAGATCTATGATGTGGATCCCGATGAAGTCGAAGGACGATCCGAGCGGCTGCTCGCCTTTGCCGGGCTTTCCGAGTTCAAACAACGAAGGGCGGAACATCTTTCCGGAGGTATGAAGAAGAAGCTCGCCCTGGCATGCACCCTGATTCATAAACCGAAAATCTTGCTACTGGATGAACCAACAACGGGCGTAGACCCAGTCTCCCGACGCGAGTTCTGGGAAATCCTATCCGAACTTAATCTATCCGGTACGACCATCCTGGTCAGCACACCCTACATGGATGAAGCCGACCGCTGCGCTCGGGTTGGGTTAATCTACGCTGGGCGGCTTGTCATTTGTGATACGCCGACGGCGATTCGGAATGAGCTACCAGGTGACCTGCTGGAGCTTCACCCTGATGATTGGCGGAAGACGCGTGACTTACTTGCCAGTCTGCCCGGTGTGATTCAGGTGCAGACGTACGGGGAAACCCTGCATGTGATCGTGGATTCTGCAGCGCTTCGCCTACCGGAACTCGAACAGGCCTTAGAAGCCGCGGAGCTTGATTTTCGATCCATGCGTCCCGCACCTGCACGCATGGAGGAGGCTTTTATCTCTTTGATCAACCGTCTCGGATCACAGGAAGGCCGCTAAGGTGTCGTGGAGAAAAATCCGTGCCGTGACGCGTAAGGAGATCCAGCATATCCTGCGTGATCGAGGCACACTCTTCATGGTGTTGATAACACCCACGATGATCTTGATGATCATGGCGTATGCGCTCACTGTGGATCTTGAACACATCCCTATAGCAGTACTGGATCAGAGTCGCACCAAAATCTCGCGAATGTTTATTCAGCAGATAACCGCCGGGGACGACCTGGATCTGTTTGCACAGGTCGGTTCGATCGACGAAATCGAATTAATGTTGGTCAGGGGCGAGGTCAAGGCGGCAATCATCCTGGCTCCAGATTTCTCAAACCAGGTGCTCTCCATGCGTGGAATGCCCATGCAGGTCATCATTGATGGCACCGAACCGGAGAGCGGTAACTTCGCCGTTGATCACATCGGTCAGCGTGTTGAGCGCTTTATACGTGACGTCATGTCCGATCGGATGCAGGCGCTTGGCATTCCAGAGCAGGCGCTGCTTCCCATCGACTTGCGGGTGAGAGCCTGGTACAACCCGGGGCTTGAGCCCAGAGTCGACATGATTCCTGGCCTGATTTCAATGGTTCTGGGGTTCCCGGCGCTTTCTGTGGCTCTGGCCCTGGCACATGAGAGGGAGCATGGCACCCTGGAGCAGCTGATGGTTTCTCCGATCGGGCGGGCAGATCTCCTGATTGGAAAGATGATCCCTTACATCATTGTCGGTATGGCCAACGTTGTATTGATGCCGATCCTGGCGATGCTCTGGTTTGATATCCCTTTTAACGGGAGCTTCCCGCTCTTTCTCGTACTATCAGCCTTTTTCCTGTTTGGTATTTTGAGTATGGGGATCATCATCGGAGTTTTCATGCGCACGCAGGCTGCGGCGATGGCGGTCTCATTCCTGCTGATCTTTTTCCCAGGGTTTTTCCTCACCGGCATATTCTTTCCGATCGCCTCGATGCCCGAGATCATGCGTATGGAGGCGATATTCCTGCCTGGTACACACTATGCGTTGATCACTCGCGGCTTATTCCTCACGGCTGTCGGTATGGATGTGCTCTGGCCCTATGCGGTGATGCTGGTAGGTCTCGGGATCTTGTTCACCGGAGTTGCCGCACTGTTCTTCAAGAAAAGGTTGGGCTGAGCCTTTGACCCAAGTATTACGACGGATCTGGTCGCTCTCCATTAAAGAATTCCTGCATCTCCGCAACGACTGGTGGTTGCCTGCTTTTATGCTTTTTGGTGGTGCCTTGGAACTTGTACTGGTAGGGTGGGCGACATCGCGTCCCATCACGAATCTGCCACTCATGGTGCTGGATCATGATCGCAGCCAGGAGAGCAGACGTTTCATCGTTGACCTTGAAAATACAGGGACGTTCGCTCTGGAGCCAATGGTCACCAATGTTGAGACCATCGAGCAGGCACTGTTGCGTGGCGAGATTAACGCTGCGCTGGTCATTCCGCCGGATTTCTCGGAGGATTTCTCGAGCGCTGCACAGCAGCCCACCTTGGCAGTGATCTTGAATGGGGCGGAGAGCATCCCGGCGCTGACCGCCCAGAGAGCGATCGAGGGCGTGGCACAAGAATGGGGAGATCGTCTGGCGGTCAGCAGGATCGGTATGGACCCTGATTCGATGGAGGGCTTCTTACCCAGCCTGCGTGTGTGGTTCAACGAAGCTTTAAATGAAGCTTATTACACAACGCCAGCGGAGCTTGGCTTAATGCTGGAATTCACGGTGCTGATTTTCGCTGCTCTATCTTTCTCGCGGGAACGCGAATTAGGCACACTTGAGCAACTCCTGGTGATGCCCTTCTCATCGCTGGAAATCATCATCGGTAAGGCGATTCCGGTGATGATCATCGGCCTGTTTGATTTTGCCCTTATGCTGGCTCTGACCCATCTCTTTTTTGGCGTGCCCGTGCGGGGATCGCTGACACTCTTATTTCTGCTGGCAACTGGTTATGTGCTCGTCGAACTGAGCAAAGGTCTGGTGATCTCTGTCATGGTAAAGACACAGCACCAGGCGTTCTTAATGGTTATGCTGATCGGGATGGTCGACTTCATGTTTACGGGCTACGCTGCCCCGGTCGAGTCAATGCCACAGGTAGTCCGTTTCATCTCCAACTTTATCCCGGCATATCACTGGCTGGAGATTGTGCGCGGGATCTTGCTGAAAGCGAGTGGGTTGGCAGTGCTCTGGCCCCACGTGATGGCTTTAGCGATCATCGGAGTCGTCATCGTGACCTTCTCCATCCGCTTCGTCCGTCGGACGTTGCAGTGAGGGGATTGCAAAGATGAAAGATCAGAAGACAACCATTTTCGTGGAGGGGTTAAAGAAGAACTTTGGTGATTTTACAGCTGTTAACGGCGTGGATTTCCAGGTCAACAAGGGCGAGATTTTCGGTTTTCTCGGACCGAATGGATCGGGAAAAACAACCACGATCCGCATGATGCTGGGTTTATTAGCGCCAACTGCGGGAAAAGTGCAGGTTCTGGACATTCCCGTCATCGAAAATCCTGGGGCGTTGCGCTCAAAAGTAGGGTATATGTCGCAGCATTTCAGTTTGTACAATGATCTGACAGTGGAACAGAACCTTCGTTTTTATGGCACAGCGTATGGCCTGAGCAATGCCGAATTGCGTGATCAGATGAAGGCTGCGGTTGATTTGGCGGGTTTGGCAGGTAGGGAAAAGGTAAAGACGGATGCGCTCTCTGGCGGATGGCGACAGCGACTCGCCCTGAGTGCCGCGATCTTGCACCAACCACAAGTTCTCTTCCTCGACGAACCAACGGCTGGCGTTGATCCAGTCTCGAGACGTGAGTTCTGGGAATTGCTCTACAAACTGGTCGAAGAGGGCGTGACGGTCTTTGTAACCACCCACTACATGGACGAGGCCGAGCATTGCCATCGCCTGGCATTCATCCAGCGTGGCGAACTGATCGCAAGCGGATCCCCGAAAAGGCTAAAAGAATCAATGATGAAGGGGCGTGTCATTCAGATCTACCCTTCAGACACGAGTAAAACGATCGAGCTCTTGCGAGAAGCCAGCGAGCTGCAAGAGCTACTTCTCGAAGGCATTGCCCTGTACGGCGCGTTTGTTCATGTTGTCGTGCCGGAAGGGGGGGCTGTGGAATCCGGGATAGAGCAGTATCTAAAGGATGCCGGGTTAGAGATACATTCGATTAGAGAAATCGAGCCATCATTAGAGGATGTTTTCATCGCTTGCATGGACTAAGCAATGTGCCCCGCGAATGGGGTTGGAGGCAGCTATGCGTACTTACAAGCACTTCATATTCATCAAGATGCTACTCAGCATATCCCTGGTGCTCAGTTCGTGTGATGTCCTGTCCTCTAATGAGGCTCCTGCGTTGAAGGCATCCGGTGTCGTAGAGATCATGGAGGTTTCGATCTCGGCTGAACTTGGTGGCAGGGTGTCGCAGGTATTCGAGGAGCAAGGGGCGGTTGTTGGAATTGGCGATCCGCTTTTCAGCATCGATGATGAGGAGCTGCAGTTGCAGCGTCAGCAGATCATCGTGAGCGGGGATGCGGCAGTCACCGGCGCCGAATTGGCTTTGCTCCAGGCTCGCCAGGCCTTACGGGAATTGAACGAAAATTGGCCACTTCAGGCTGCTCAATTTCAAGTGGAGTTGGCACAAGCCCGAGATGCACTGAAAGATGCGAACTACTATTTAAATGTTCGGCAGGAGGGCAACCGTGCTAGCTCCAATACGATTGATGCCGCTGAAGCGAACTTGATCCTGGCCGAGGAGGAGGTGGATCGAGCTCAACAGGCATATGATCATGCCAGTGGTGAAGCGGGCAGAGCACTGGCTTTATCAAACCTTGCTGCAGCAAAACAGCTGCGGGACTCGATCCAACGGAATCTGAACTGGTATTTCGGCGAGCCGACCGAAATCGAACAAGCGATCCTGGAATCTGATGTGGCTATGGCAGAAGCACGGGTCGCCGAAGCCCAGCAGGAGTACGAGAAGTGGAAGGATGGACCTGATCCCGACCAGCTTGCGCTCGTCCGCGCCAATATCACAAATGCTGAGGCATTGCTGGAGCTCGCCAGGGTGCAAGCGGAGAGTCAATTGCGTTCAATTGACATCCTGCTTGAGAATAGCGTGGTGAGAGCGCCGGTCGATGCCGTTGTATTGACCCATTCGGTCGAGGTAGGGGAGGTTATTGCACCAGGCGTGCCCGTGATGACCCTGGGTAACGTCGATCGCATGACGATAACGGTGTACCTGGCCGAAAACCAGTATGGGCAGGTGAGTGTCGGTGATAGCGTCAAGGTTTCCGTGGATTCTTTCCCGGAGGAAAACTTTGAAGCCGAAGTCATCAAGATCGCCGATCAGGCGGAGTATACGCCGCGTAATGTGCAGACTGAAGAGGAGCGCCAAACCACGGTTTATGCTGTTGAATTACGGGTTGATGACCCAGAAGGCAAGCTCAAATCGGGGATGCCGGCTGACGTCCTGTTTGCGCTTTCGGCAGAGGGGTAGACCGAGCCGATTAAAAGGCGAATTCCAGGATCACCAGGGCCAAATAGCCCACGATGTACACTGCGGTTAGACCATACAGCACAGTTTTTGGTGTATCTCGAACAGCGAAGTCGTGTGCACTTAAGAAGGCAATCTTCACCAGATCCCCAATCAGCATCAGTATGCTGAAGGTGAGCAGAGCCTGCGAAGGCTTCGGGTCGGTGAGCAAGGCAACCGTCAGTCCCCAATGACCAAGGTTGTTGAGAATTACAAACGACATGGCGATGATCTCGCGCTCGATGAATCGATCGTAGATCGCCACCAGCAATCCCAACGAGAGCACAGCCAGGATGATGAACTCAAGCAGGGTGGTGCCTGTGG
>JBFFMI010000037.1:0-16007 GCA_041554155.1 Anaerolineales bacterium | reverse complement strand
GCTATGGATCTATTGCAGCGGCCGGGACCTTCGGTTTGCCGGAGCAGATTGGCGGCGAGAGAAATTGGGATTACCGTTATACATGGATTCGTGATGCTTCTTTTACACTCTATGCGTTGAGCCGCCTCGGATTTAACCAAGAAGCGTCGGAATTTATGCACTGGCTCCAGGATCGTTGTGGGATATCCGAAAGCGAGACCCCCTTACAAGTCATGTATAAACTCGACGGGGGCAGCGATCTCACCGAAATATCGCTGGACCACTTGGAAGGTTATCTTGGATCCAAACCGGTGCGTATTGGAAATGGCGCTTCGAACCAGTTGCAGCTGGATATCTATGGCGAGCTTATTGACTCAATCTACCTATTTGACAAATACGGTGAACCCATCTCTGGAGAGTTATGGGAAAACCTCATCAAAATCCTGACCTGGTTGGAAGGGAATTGGGATCAGCCCGATGAGGGTATATGGGAGGTTCGTGGAGGCCGCAAGCATTTTCTGTTCTCAAGACTGATGTGCTGGGTGGCCTTTGACCGCGCGATCCGACTCGCCAAGAAGCGATCGTTAACCGGACCGGTAGCCAACTGGGTCAAGATCCGTGATGCAATCCACGAAGAAATTCACACACGCTTCTGGAATCCTGAAGAGGGCGCTTTCACACAGCATCTAAACACTACTGCGCTCGATGCATCAAGTTTATTGATGCCTCTGGTCCGTTTTATTGAAGCCGACGATCCCCGCTGGTTACAACACCTCAAGGCGATTGAGCAGCATCTGGTCCATGATACGCTTGTCTATCGATATGATGTCGATAGTGCTGCAGAAGATGGGTTAGAAGGCGATGAGGGCACCTTCAGTATCTGTTCGTTCTGGTTTATCGAGTGTTTATCGCGCTCTGGTGATATAGATCGTGCTCGATTCTATTTCGAAAAAATGCTTGGTTATGCAAATCATGTGGGGCTATATGCTGAGGAAATTGGTTTGCATGGAGAACATCTGGGGAATTATCCGCAGGCATTTACTCATTTAGCATTGATCAGCGCGGCATACGACTTGAATCGGCGCCTAAACCGTGCTGGTCATCAAGGGTAATTGCGTTTCGGCCCTGTCAAATCGATCGCAGCGCCCGGCACATCCAGGGAACCCAACCGTTCCAAAAACCAAGTTTATTTGAAAGGATGCCGGTGATCGAACCCCAATCCTTGATCGAATGGTCCGACGACCATATCGCCATTCTCAATAAACCTGCGGATTTGCGTTCAATTCCTGACGGGTATGATCCAGAACTGCCACATGTTCGCTCCATCATGGAGCCGCTTCTGGGGCGCTTGTGGATCGTGCACCGATTGGATCGTCTCACCAGCGGCCTTCTCGTTGTTGCCCGCAGCGCGGCCGCGCATAGAAATCTCAACCTGCAATTTGACGCCTCGTCGGTTAGGAAAAAATATCACGCAATTGTTCATGGCATGCCGGATTGGTCAACCCGACAGATCGATTTTCCTTTGCGAACGGATGGTGATCGCCGGCATCGCACCATCGTGGATATGGAGAGGGGAAAACAGGCCCAGACTAAAGTGATGGTTCTCTCCTTTGGGCAGGACTGTGCACTTCTTGAAGTACAGCCAACGACAGGCCGGACACACCAGATTCGTGCGCATCTCAGTGCGATCGGGCATCCCGTTATCGGGGACCCTCTCTATAGTGATAATAAAGCTGCAAATATACCAACTCGCATGGCGCTGCATGCCTGCCAACTCGAGTTTTCACATCCTGTCTCTAGCGAGAAGTGCAGCTTTAAGATCGAGGATCCACACGATTTTGACAATGTCCTGGCTGGCGTGTAAGGGATTTGATGCCTTACGCCAATGGGTCTAGCAGCAATTTCCACGAATCCCAGCTGTTTATGAGACGGCAATCGCACAAGAGCTTGACCCGGTGAGATATTTTGCTAGCATCATGGTTTATGCGGCAACCCTTGAGCACCCGCAGCGTTGCTGCCATCACCATTTACCACCTCTAGGGCTGGAATTGAGGATACAACTTGAAATCAAATAACCAGGCCATCGTTGTAAAGGAACTATGTCGTGTTTTCAAGACCCATATAGGCGTCTTTCGTCGTTCGCGCAAAGAAGTACATGCGGTTGATGGCATAAGCTTCGATGTACTTCCTGGAGAGCTCTTTGGCCTCCTCGGTCCCAATGGCGCTGGGAAGACGACGACCGTGAAGATGCTAACCACGCTTCTCCTGCCCTCCAGTGGATCGGCGAGCGTGCTGGGCTACGACATCGTAAAAGATCCCGATCCCGTTCGAGGTCGGATTGGGTTCATCTTTGGCGGGGAGCGAGGACTCTACTGGCGTCTTTCAGGATTTGATAATCTGCGCTACTTTGCCAGTCTCTACCATGTAGACCCGGAGATTTCAAGAAATCGCATCCCCTATCTGCTCGAGCTTATGGGACTGAAGGATCGGGCACAAGAAAAAGTAGAGGGTTACTCTCGCGGCATGAAACAACGACTTCATATTGCTCGAACCCTGTTACACGAGCCGGAAGTTTTATTCCTCGACGAACCAACGATAGGCCTGGATCCGGTCGGTGCCAGAGAATTGCGCCAGGTTATCCGCAATTTGCAACAGGAAAAAAAGACCATCTTGTTGACAACTCATTATATGTTTGAAGCCGATGCACTCTGTGATCGAATAGCAGTAATCAATCACGGGAAAATCATTGCCCTGGACACGCCACTTGCACTCAAGGAGCTGGTAAGCGACCTCTCCATTATTGAACTGGAGGTTTTCGGTGTTCCAGAGAAGCAGCTTCACCAGGTGCAGGAGCTCGCATTTGTGGACATGGTCACCGTGGAGGATCGAGACCAACGCCAGATGCTATTGGTGCAGACCCCACGTGGATCAGAAGCAATCCCCGAGTTGATGCATATTCTCCAGGATATTCGTGTTGGTAAAGTGATCGTCCGCGAACCGACACTTGAGGATGCCTACGTACGATTGGTCAGTGAATAGGGTGACCGATATTCTGCAACGGAATGGAGTTTGAAAGGCATGACAATTCGACAGGTGCTGCGCGTAGTTTTCGTTGCCTTTGAAATGACAATGAAGCAAGCAATGACCGATGCCTTTATTCTCTTCGGCGTTATCGTTCAACCTTTGATGATCGCCATCCTTGCGCTCTACATGCTTGGAGAAAGGGGAGATGAGATCGCCATTTTTGTCGTGATTGGCAGTGGTTTGAGTGGGCTGTGGACGAATGTCGTTTTTTCAAGTGGAAATAGCATAACGGGTGAGCGCTGGACGGGCACACTCGAAGTACTGGTGGGCATCCCCACCCCCCTCCATGTTGTTGTCTTCGGCAAGAACCTGGCCTTCGTGGTGCAATCGCTTCTCTCCATGGTTGCATCCTACTCCCTGGCATCATGGATATTCGGCTACCCACTCAGCGTTGAAGCACCACTACCATTTATTGTTTCTATTCTCCTGGCGGTGCTCTCTTTCGTCAGTTTTGGATTGATGCTCGCTCCCCTTTTCGTCATCAATCCAGATGTTCAACGCTGGCAAAATGGTTTGGAATATCCCGTGTTCATCCTGGCGGGATTTCTCTTTCCGATTGCACTCTTGCCTTTATGGACCTCCCCCATCAGCTACATTCTCAGTCCGTACTGGGCTGCTCAAGCCTTACACATCACCTCGCATGCGCAACCAGGCTTTCAATCGCTTGGATTGAGCTGGGTGGCTATGATCCTGCTGAGTGTTTTCTATATCGCTATATCCAGTCTCCTCTTTCGACGTTTATCCGTAAAGGCACGTATGGATGCGACACTGAACCTGCAATGATGGGATTGCCAGGTGCAACTCTCCATGTCATGCATTGGCGGGTGTAGATGAAGTTACTCCTGCGAAACGTTCGGCTCTTCTTCCAGGGTGCCTATCTTTCTTACGTGGCGCTCTTTCACTGGTTGCGACCAGCACAATATCTCGCCACTAAAGTCGTCAACCCTCTCTGGCAAATCATGTTCTTCACCCTGATGGGTATCTATGGCTCAGGTGGTGAAAGTGCAAGTTTCTACATTGTGGGCAACGCTTTGGTACAGACAGCTCTGAATGGCATCTTCGGTGTCACCTTCAGCATCACGGGGGAAAGATGGACCGGGACATTGCCCTACCTGTTTGGGACCCCGGCCAACAGATTGACATTATTCGTCGGTCGATCCTTGATCCACATTCTTGATGGTATGCTCGGTGTGTTGATCGGATTGACCTGGGGCGTTCTATTGCTCAACCTGGATCTCTCACAGGCAGATCCAATCTCGCTGTTGACAGTCATATTGAT
This sequence comes from Anaerolineales bacterium, assembly GCA_041554155.1. Classification (GTDB taxonomy): domain Bacteria; phylum Chloroflexota; class Anaerolineae; order Anaerolineales; family E44-bin32; genus E44-bin32. Next base: position 11,665 of record JBFFMI010000037.1, on the reverse strand, counting down.
CACATCATTCAGCACTGCTGGTCTGGGCTTGGCACTTGGAAGCCTGAGCCTGGTGACACGCAATGTCATGTTTGTGAACAACACCGCCTTCTTCGGGCTGCTGATTCTCTCAGGCGCCAATATCGCCATTGATAAATTACCTTTAATCATCCAACGGATCTCGTATGCCTTACCGCTCACACGCGGGATCAGTTCTGCCAGAGCGGTTGTGAACGGTACTCCGCTATCAGAGTTGCTATCGGTGATGGGAACTGAATTACTGATCGGTGGGCTCTACGCAACTGTGGGATATTTCCTTTGTATACTCTTTGAACGACAGGCGAAGAAGCTCGGAACGCTTGAAGTCTTCTAGGTCGCGCTGGAATTATCGCTCGATAGGCAAGAGCACAGAACCGCCAGAGACTGGCGGTTCTCATGATTTAGGAACACCAATTTCTAGAATATCCGCAGAGGGACTGGGATAAATACGAGGATAAAAACGAAAATTCCTAGATACGCCAGGATTTTGCGTTTAGGATCCAGGGGTGTGAGATCATCACGTGGCGTCGCGAAGGTCCTCCCCATTGCGAAGATCAGAATCGCCCAGATATACCAACCGGTCCATACAAAGCCCAACATTAAGAGCGCTATGAGCAAAAACGGTCGTATGCGTGCAGCAGCTCTTCCGAAGAGTACATAGATGGTATGCCCTCCATCCAACTGACCCGATGGTATCAAGTTTAATGCCGTCACCAACAAACCTGCCCAACCCGCCCATGCCATGGGATGCATCAGGATATCCCGTCCACCAAAGGGCATCGGTAAGCCGACAAAAAGGTATTTCAACCAGTAAAGCAGTGGTGAAGTACCACCATAGCTCAGCGGCATGGGCAGCAGCTCTCCGGTGATCAAGTACTTCGCCCCCAGGTAGAGCAGTGAATTTCCCTCGAGGACCGAACCCGCTGCGGCTTGGGGGCTTTCTGGAAGATAGCTGATTTCAGAAAGCGCGATCCCCAGCAGGAGAACCGGGATGGCAACCACCAATCCCGCTAAGGGGCCTGCGAGTCCGATGTCCAGCAAGACGCGCTTGTTTCGAGGTGGTTCCTTAAGCCGGATAAAGGCTCCCATCGTGCCGAAAAGGCTGGGAAATGGGATGAAATAGGGGAGTGAAACTTCTGTTTTATGATAGCGAGCAGCAAAGTAATGCCCGAATTCATGTGCGGTAAGGATGCCGAGAAGGCTGCCCGTAAAGATAACGCCATTCGATAAATTACCAAATAATGCCGTCATAACCCCTGAAAAGGATTCTTCTATAGGTCCCTCTAGCCCATATTGTGCGCCTGCAAACATCATGCTCACAATTGTGAGCAGGAAAAGTGCAACATTGATCCATGGGTTGGATGGTTGAGGCTGTATCGTACCCAGCACCCCGAGGATGACATGCTGGTCGTTTTCTTCCCGGAGAAGCAGTGTTAATTTGCTGTCATGAAAGACAGAATCCAGGCGTTTAAAAGCCTCCTGGGAATCAACGAGCAATCTGCCACGATATCGTATTGCATAACCTTGCGCTTCATCACCATGGGTGATATCGGTTATAGCCATGACCTGGCGGACGGCATCCGATAGCGTTTCACTGACAGGTTCATTTAGACTATAAGGTTCCATCTGGCACACCTATACAAAGAATAAAAAGGCGGGAGTGGATGGGAGTCGAACCCACCGCGGGCCGCTGAGCGGTCCGCCACCGGTTTTGAAGACCGGGGAGCCCACCGGGACCCAACCACCCCCGTTCAGTCTGCAAGGATACCGCGACGGATTCGGTCCGACAAGATCATAAGCACTAATTGAGCTGAGGCAAGATGCCTTCTCGAGCCAAGTGCAGCCACAAATCCTGCTACAATCCTCATAATAGCACGAGCCTTGATGGGAGTTTTTTTACGGTGATTTTCACGGGCATCCAGGAAATGTTGAATCGAAACCTGAAAGCTTCCAGCCTTTTCGTTTACGCCCTAGTGCTAACGGCTCTCGCCGCTTGCACACCGGCTACCCCTAGCGAGCCCAGCCCGACGACATCATCCCTAACCATGCCTGTCGAACTCGGCCCGACCAGCACGGTACTGCCGGAAATCACAGTGACTCCTGGGATCGAGCTAACACCTACCCTTCAACCGATCCCGGCTATCTCAAACTCGGACCACGCCCTTGGTGATCGCCAGGCTGCAATCACGTTGCTTGTCTATAGTGACTTTCAGTGCCCATATTGCAAGGCATTTTATACGGCATGGAAACAAATCGAGGCAATCCACCCAGGGAACGTCCAGTTGATCTTTCGTCACTTCCCCCTACTCTCGCTGCACGACAAGGCGGATATTGCGGGTGCCGCCGCAGAGATCGCAGGAAGGTCAGGTTTGTTTTGGGAAATGCATGATTACCTCTTCGAGCAACAAGATGAATGGAAAGATCTATCGCGTGATGCCTTTGCGGATTGGATTTCCCAGGGTGCAGAATCGCTCAGCCTTGATCCAGTTGCGTTTTATGAAGAGCTTGCTGCCGGAGAAGCCTTAGCGGACATGACACAAGCCTATCGATCAGGGTTGGAAGCTGGTATACCGGGAACCCCTTTCATCTTTTTTAACGGCGAGTGGTACCGCCTCAACCCTTCTGCGATCAACCTCGAGGCTTCAATTCAACTGGAGCTTCTCAAGGAGAAGCAGTATACCGATCCCCCACCAGCCATTTTTGATGCGGATGCCCTGTACTTCGCCCATCTGATCTTAGATGAGGGTGAGATCGTCTTTCAACTGTATCCTGAGCTTGCGCCCGCAACCGTTGCGAGTTTTATATTCTTAGCCGAAGAGGGCTGGTACGATGATATCGGTTTTCACAGAGTGCTGGCGCAACGCTCGGTCGAAACAGGTGACCCGACCGGAACAGGTTTGGGAGGACCGGGCTATCTGTTGTTGGATGAGCTTAGCGCTACACTGGATTTCGATGAAGTGGGAATGGTCGCAATGACGAGTTCGGGACCCGATACGAACGGTAGTCGTTTTTTTATCAATCTGATCCCACTCCCTCAATTCAATGGAGCTCGTACGATCTTCGGGAGAGTTACGCAAGGGCTCGAGCTTTTAGGCTCCCTTGAAGATAGGGATCCTTTTCAAAATCTATTTGAGCCCTATAAGCTGGTTATCCACTCCATAAGGATAGAGACTCGTTGAACCAGGCTCCCAGGAATGACCCATGGAATATACTCCTGCTTGCCGGCAGCGTTCTGGCGGTGCTCATCAGTTCTGTTGGCGCGGCGGGCACACTGCTTCTTGGTGTGGTTGGTTTTTTTGTCGGTGGGACGACTTCAGGAACTGCGGCCTGGATATTGGCTGGCACGTTTGTAGGTCTGGCGACTGTGAGTCTGCCTTCAGCGTGGGTCGCGATTCAGGCGCTCCAGGGGAAGAATCTCACCATGCCCAATCCACCAACTGCGGTCATTCGAATTGTCGTCATCATCTTTCCTGTCATTTTGCTACTTGGAACTCTCGCATTCCAGGCGAACATGCTCCCGTCAATCCTTGGGCCTCCAGCGCACGTGTTGGCCTCCCTTTTACCCGTGATCGCCCTGATCCTGATGGTGCTTAGAAAGGCACCGCAAATCTCACAGAGACGTGGTTGGGCGCATTTTATGGCTGGTTTATGGGTCTCCCCTATCACTGCGCTCATTTTTGAACTGCTCGCCGCAATCCCAATTATCCTGATCATCTTAGCTGCCATTAACACCAATCTGGGACCAGATTATCTTCTCGGCATCTGGGAAAACCCCGAGCTGTTCCCCGATTCAGCAGTATTTGACAGCTTGATAGAGGTCTTGAACAAACCACTCTTCATCGGGCTCATACTTTTCTACCTGGGATTATTGGTTCCCATCCTTGAGGAGTTGATCAAAGCGATTGGGATCTTGCCGTTGTTGCGGCGGGATATTACCGAAGCCGAGGGCTTCTTAGGAGGGGTTCTCGCTGGCGCAGGCTATGGGCTGTTCGAGGCGCTCTACCTTGGGCAGCCAGGACCTGGTTGGGCTCTGTTAATGACCGCGCGAGCGGGTGCAACGATGATGCATATGCTGACTGCCGGATTGACTGGAATTGGATTTGCACGGGCCAAGCGGACGGGTCGCTTCCAACCCCTCCTGCGTAATTATGCCCTTGCTGTTGGCCTGCACGCCCTATGGAATGTCGCTGCTGTCATCATGGGCATCGGAATGGCCGGTGAACTTTTATCAAGCACATCCATCACTCCCAGGATTGGGAACATCCTTGCGGTCATCGGGAGCTTGATCCTGGTGCTATTAACCGCTCTCGCATACCAGAATCTCCGACGTTTTCCTGTAGCAGGGCCCACTCACCTAGAGACCCTTGAAGATCACGCATCCTGAGCCAGCTTGATGTGTTCAAACTGAATCTCCCAACTCTTTTACAAAGCACTGCCTACGGTAAGTGCAGATCGTTCAGGAGTAATGTCTGATAAGTCTTGGGGGTTTTGCTGAATTTCAATTATCCCGAGAATATCGCATTAAACAGGTGAGATAAATTGCGAAAATCACGCTAGCCTAGATATCCTGCTTGACTCACCCTATGCGCTATGCTAAAACTACCGCGTCCAAGCGCGATCCACGATTCACCCTTCGGAGCGATATCTTGACGAAATCTACAACTGATCAAATGGTCGATCGCTTGCGCGACTTGCAGGCCTCTTCCCCGGACGTGGAGGCTTCTGCTGTTGTTAGTGTGGATGGCCTTACGATGGCATCTGCCCTACCTGAGAGTGTCGAGGAGGACCGGGTTGCTGCAATGTCGGCAGCGATGCTGTCCCTGGGCGAACGTATTGCTACCGAGCTCGGACGTGGAAATTTAGATCAAGTCTATATACGCGGCAATCACGGTTTCGTGATCCTCATGGCGGTTGGCTCGGAAGCTGTGTTAACGGTGCTGGCGCGTCAGGAGGCCAAGCTGGGTCTGCTCTTCCTGGATATGCGGCGGGCCACCGAAGACCTGGTCCAGCTACTTTAATTCATCCTGCAAAGCCTATGGAACCTAGTGGACTGACCTTCTCAAATCATTTTTTTGCAGTGCTTCTTCAGACCCTGGATGAGCTGATGGGTACAAACGGTCTTAATGCTTTGTTGAACGCCGCAGGTTTGAAGGAATGGACGACCACACCTCCCCCATCAAATATGAAGAGAGAGGTCGATTTCACCCAGATCTCCGCGTTAACCGGAGCGCTTGTTGATTTATACGGGGATAAAGGATCCCAGAGTCTGCTCCGACCCGCAAACAGAAAAGTCTTCGAAGAGCTATGGGCTAATGATCCCCAGTTGGACTTCACCAAAGATCTGCAGTTCACAGTTCTCGAGTCACATAACCGACTACACCATGGACTGAGTAAGTTCGCTGAGACGCTTAATGCGATCAGTGATATCCGCGCGCAAGTGGTCGAATCTGAGAGCGGGATAGGCTTCAAACTTGATCGATGCCCGTATTGCTGGGAGAGCTCCGGTGAGAGCGCACGATGCAGCGCGTTTCTGGGTTTGCTTGAGCGCGCATGTCAGCATTTCCTGGAGGAACCAACCGAGATCGAGGAAACTGATTGTGCATGCTCCGGTGAAGGGTATTGCGTCTTTTCTATTCAGATCCACTCCTGAACCCTACCGCACCTATCCATAATTATTCTTTTTCGCTATGAAATAAACCCACCTTCCACCGTGCTCGATTTGGTGTAAACTCATTACGCTTTGAGCCTATTACAGAAATCAGGAATGACCTACATCCCAACATTTTTCAGGCGCGCTTGATGGACTCTTTAACCATCGTAATTCCAACCTATAACGAAGCAGATAACCTCTCAGCGTTAACGTCTGAGTTATGGTCTCTACCTGTCCCTGATCTTAAGATCATCGTCGTTGACGATGGCTCTCCTGATGGGACAGGCGATTTGGCTGATCAGATCGCTGTGGCTAACCCTAACCGTTTAAGGGTAATTCACAGAGAAGGCAAACTGGGGCTGGGTACTGCCTACATCACCGGGTTTAAGGCCGCGCTTGAAGGTAGCTCCGATGCGATTGGTCAGATGGATGCCGACTTCTCACACGCCCCTAGCTACATACCAGAGTTCCTTCAGAAGCTTGATCAATATGACGCTGTCTTCGGGTCACGGTATGCGGAGGGGGGACGTCTGGACGAGAACTGGGGCATCGGCCGAGTCTTGCTCTCCTGGTTTGGTAACTTCTATGCACGAACAATTCTTCGGTTGAATATCCTTGACGTGACTGGAGGCTTCCGAATCTGGCGCCGGGAGACACTATCGAAGATGCCACTGGATCAGATCCGCTCGAATGGCTACGTCTTCCAGGTGGAGATGGCCTATGTTGCCAACAGGTTGGGCTTTGATGCCTGTGAAGTTCCGATCTACTTCGAGGATCGCCGAATCGGACAATCAAAAATGTCGCTTAGAATCCAAGTTGAAGCGGCCTTCCGCGTTTGGCAGGTGCTCTGGATGCATCGACACATCAAGGTCTCTCTCCGAAGTTAAACCACACCTCTGAAAGCTCCACTTAAATCTAGCCATTGATCCACGGATAAGGCTTGTGCCCGTAACGCCGGAGATAATCCTATTCCTTCCATGATAGATTCCACTTCGGAAGCAGGTATATGCAAGCCAGCGGCCAAGGCATTTCGTAATTTTTTCCTCTTTTGGCTGAAGCCTGCTTTGGCTATGCGAAAAAAATGATCGACTTCCATCAGCGGAACCCTTGGCTCTGAAAACATTTCAATATGCAATACGCTTGAATCAACTTTCGGTTGGGGATAAAACGCCTCTGGCGCAATATGAGAATGGATGGATGGCTCGCCAAAGATCTGAACACTTATCGCAAGCAAGCTGAGATCCCCCGGAGCGGCAATAACCCGCTCCGCAACCTCTCTTTGAATGGTCAGGACAACCCTTTCAGCCGGGAAAGGTGCGCCAACGATTTTTCGGATCACTGCTGAAGTAATTTGATAGGGAATATTTGCCACAACACAATAGCTTGGTTGGGCGAGAAGATCTTCCAGGTCCAGTCGAAGGAAATCTGCCTGAATGATGTTCACGTTTTCATAGCCAACCAGCATATCTCTCAAGATCGGGATCAATTGCCCATCCATCTCAATTGCATGGATGAACGAAGCACGTTTTGCTAATTCAATCGTGAGCGCTCCTACCCCCGAGCCGATTTCAATGACCCGCTCTTGGCTATCCACTTGCGCGGCATGCATGACTTGATCGAGTGCAGAACGCCTCACGATGAAATTTTGTCCCATCTTTTTCTTGGGGGCGATGCCGTATGAACGCAGGATAGAGCGAGCATTTAATGGATCCTTCATGATCAGAACGGCCCCTTAGATTTCAATGTCGACATCATGGGGGAAATGCTCGAACTGGGAGGATCTGGTAATGAGGATTCATGGCTGCTTTGCACCCTTTTGTTCCAGGTACTTCTCCCGATTGGCACCACGCGCGATCTTGCCACTACTCGTTTTTATCAGCCACTCACGCTGAACCACTTCAACATAGCGAGCAGTGACATCTGTGCTCCTCGCGATGCTATTTTGAATCGCGCGGGCGAGGGCTGCGGCATCATCGCCCTCCGTAAATATCGTCTCAGCCACAATCACAATATCCTCTGTCCCGAGCTGATCATTGAAAACTCCAAATGCAACAACCCGCCCTGGGTATACGCCTTCAACATCATTCACGATGTCTTCGAGATCCTGGGGATGGATGTTCTTGCCACCTACAATGATGAGCTCTTTCTGTCGCCCAGTAACAAATAGTTCCCCGTCTGCCACATACCCCAGATCGCCCGTCCGATACCAATCATCGATAAAAGCTTCAGCGGTGAGATCTGGCCGGTTAAAGTAACCGCTTAAAAGGCAGTCTCCCTGCAGCACAATCTCACCCACATGTCGCTCGGGAAGCACACGGCCCTCAGGATCGATGATTTGGACGTGCGTCTGCTCAATGGGTTTCCCTGCCGAGAGCATCTTCACCGACGCCGCTCCGGGGGTCGCCGGCCGGGCTAAGCGATCAGACTGCAGGCTCACACGATCGATCTCATCCACTTGTACGGGTTTCTCGATCCCTCCCTGCGTCACGGCAAAGACATTTTCCGCCATTGCATAACATGTCGCTAGCGCACTCGGCTGCAAGCCATAGTCGAGAAACCGCTCATTAAACATCTGATGGCTCTCAAAGCGCATTGGCTCTGAACAATTGATCACAGCTCTCCAACTCGACAAATCTATGCCTTCAAGATCGCGATCGCGCACTTTCTTTGCAGTAAAGTTATAGGCGAAGTTGGGGAGCCAACTGATGGTGCCCCCAAATTCTGAAACTGCGCGCAATAGTTTGTATGGTGCACGAACCCAATCAAAGGGTGACATCAGCACCAATTTTGCCTTGCACAGAATTGGCAGGATAAATCCTGCGATTAGGCCCATGTCATGGTAAAGGGGCAACCAACTGACGACGACATCCTTACCGGTCAGTTTTATTGCCCTGGCATAGGTATGTAGCTGGGTAATTACTGCCTCGTTAGATAAGGCAACGCCTTTTTGCAGTCCGGTGGTGCCCGATGAATGTTGCAGTAATACGATATCCGTTGGCCTGGCGTTGAAGCCACCCAGATCTTCCCAAGCCCACCCGCGTAGCAGGCCAACTTCACTATAGAGGATCACCTCGCGAACAGAATCGCCTTCGACACGTGCTTCAGCCACCTCAGATTCGAACTCCGGATAGGTGACTATCGCAGTAGGCTTTGTGATCTGGATGAGCGATTTAAGGGCGTTCCTGTAGCGCTCAGGAGATAATTTCTCTGTGAGGAACGGCATGATGGCAGGGATCGCACCATGTAGAACGGCTCCAAAGAAACTCTCAATGAGCGCCCTCCCATGTTGGAGCAGGAGTATGATCGGTTCTCCCGCTTCGATCCCGCTTTTTTGATATTGATTTGCATAGGCTGCTGCTTGATCGAGCAATTCGCGGTAAGTAATGGATATATCTTCATTCTGCGACTGCAGGATGAGCGCGACTCTGTCCGGATCATTCTCGTAGCACTCTCGCAGAATACGGAAAACCGTCTCCACTATGAATTTTGCCTCGCCTGGATCAGTGCGACCAATTCGGCCACGCTGTCGAATGTATCAGAAGTTAATTCTGCATCATCGATTCGAACCAGAAAGGTTTCTTCAACATAAAGCGCCAGATCAACCAGATTAAACGAGTCGATGAGCCCACTCGAAATGATCGGCTCATTATCACCGATCTGTCGATCGGGATCTTTCAGAATTTCTGTTGCAATGAAGGATGCGATCTGATCTTCCATATAATTTATTGACTCCAATGCGGATGAATTAGGTTCCCAGACGATGGAGCATCAATCAAAACAGCTACTCGCCCTGGGCTACGCCCTCTCGCACAGCGTGCAATACCTGCAGGGCGGTGAGATTACGCCAGGGCCAGGCCGCTTCCATCACAAGAGGATCATCGAATTGATTCGGGGCAAAGGTGAGATGGAATTCATCCTCCATCAGACCATGATTTGGTAGGGGTTGTAATGCACGCCAGAAATTCCACATGGGAATTTCATATTCACTGGCTAATTTGGCTAGAATCTCATTAATATGATGGTCTCCCTCTAGATTATCAGCCTTGGTTGCAAGGATCGGCAAGACACCTTCTTCGATCAAAGATTCGAGTATTTGGCGAACATATTTCTCATAGTTATCGGGATTTCCTGCCCACCAGGTTTCGAGGCTCACAATGGCCAAGCTCGGATTGTGGATCCTGAGTTCGCAGTGCAGAGGATCCTCACCGATCTCGCACACCTCCGGATCGGCCCATACAGGTGAGACGACCGATGCAGCATTAAAACCGCGCCGAACAGCTTCACTCTCATGTTTAAATGATCCCTGGAACCACTCTATTGTTGGGACCAGGTACTCATACTCCTCTCCCAGGGTAAAAAATCCCGGGTAATCATAAATGGAAAGAAACATGGAGGGGACATTCTGGCAATCACCAACCTTGGAAAAGGAATGTGGATCATTTCCCATGCTTATGCCATTTTGATAAATTTCCAAAGCTTTCTCACTAAGTTCAGGAATGATCGGCAAGTCCTGCCAATCACCTTCTGCAAGGGGAGATGAGGCTGTTGAAGGTTCATTCACATCTACTGTGGGGGATACTTCGTCCTGTGTGACGGGTCCCTCAGAATCATCTCCCTGCGCCTTATCGTCGTTGGGGCTTGCTGTCTGGGTAAATTCCTTAGGGACGGTGCTCAACACGCTAGTATCCGGAACTTTGGGATCACCATCTGGTTGCGTTTGCGGTTGCGCGGCCACACAGGCGCCAATAAGCAGGGCCAGTTGAAGAATTATGAGGGGATGCCAATTATTACTATTCATCATACCAATCCATTTGTTCTCTAGTTGGAGTCACGCCTTCTGTTAAGTTATTGTCCCATAAAGGCGAGCTGGGGGGAGGAGAGCAGCGCAGAAGACACAATTTCCACACCATCCAGGTTGTAATGAATGGCACTGTCTGTAAAGACCTCTCCTGGTAATAGATCCCATAGATTGATCAAATCCCAATGGTTAATCTCAGCTTGCTCCTCGAGCATTGTTTGATATTGGTCATAAGCCCAGATGGGATAATAGAAATTATAACGAACATCGCTGTTCTCTCCAGCGCTTATGAAAATCGGCTCATTCACCAGAATGACCTGTGCTTCCGTGATAGCCATCCCGGCCTTAATTACATTAAAGGCAAGTGATGAGCTTGAGAACTGCTCCGGCGACATATCTTGATAAGATACGTCATCGGAGAGATCCTCTGCCCGTAGATCGTATGTGGGCGGAATATACTGGTCGATCTGGGTAGCACTCCACATCAACCCATAGATTTGGTGGCGGATTAGATCCGCCAGAAGGCGTCTCCGCCCGACGATTGTCCTCTCCCAAAATCCGGCTTTGGATAGGCTATCCTCTTGCTCATCAAAGCCTAATGCGGTCTTAGCGAGCAACGTTTGCGTGGCTTGCGGATTTAAGGTGAGCACAGGTGACTGTAGTTGTTTCTCTACAGGAAGTGATTCTAATGTGATGAACCAGAGGATAAGATCAGGTTGGAACTTGCTTGCATAATCCAGGATCAGCAAGTCTTTGGTGAGCGAAAGCGTGGGGTATCCAAGGTTATAGAATTGAACGTCACGCCCGTCGAGCGTGCGGAGTTTCTTTCCATTTAGCTGTTGGGAGATTGTATCTTCATGTCTTTGCAGGTAACCCCAGACAGATGAATCTCCTACCAGGATGACTCGATATTCTGACTCGGATTTCGGACTGTCCAGAATGACGTGTGATGCGAACATCGCATCGAGTTGATTGACTGTAAGGCTATAGGAGAGCGTCGGATCGTCACTATAGGGCAGTCTGGTCCGCCCGGGGAACAAATGGTTATATAGGGAGAAGCGCCCCAGCGTGGGTACTGGGTCAACCCACGCGAATACAAGGTTGATCAACAGGAAAAGACCCAACGTCTTCAAGAGCAAACGAAGAACAAACGCTTTTTCACTCGATCCCTGAACGGTTGCTTCGAGCGCTGGTTGCTT
>JBFFMI010000036.1:0-16119 GCA_041554155.1 Anaerolineales bacterium | reverse complement strand
GCGCTGAACAGCGCCACCGCGAGCACAATCATAAAAGCCTCGTTGGTGTATTGTTCGTCATCCGCGACCTGGCGGTACAGCGTTGGATCCAGTCGAATTGCTCGTATGATGCGATCAATCATGTTCGTCTCCTTAGGTTTATAGATTCCTGTACTCTCTTCTCCAGCCAATTAATCCGTAATGATTCGTGTTTTTACACTGAACTTTCTTCGCGGAGTCTCCCTGCTATTGGCGAGGCTAATTCGGACCAGATCACACGATCGCTCCGTTTTATACCTCCCGGATAAATACCCGATGATTTTTATAAGGCACGCCACCCAGGTTTTCCAGATCGCTGCGCATCTGTACCGCGCTCTCGGCAACCTGGGTCAGGTCCGCGTGGCGGAAACCAAACTCCTGAACTGTCTTCTCCATCTCAGAATAGAGCAACGCGTTTCCGCCGCGGCCCTGAAACTCGGGAAGGATACCCGCTCCATTCAAAGCCACCCATTCTGTCCGGCGCATATCGAGCAGCATGTCAAGGATCCCGAATGGCAAAAGCCGGCCCTTGCTGCGCTGTATCGCTCCCGACACATCCGGAAAACCAAAGAGGAAACCTACAACATCGTCGCCATGCGTGATGATCTTAATCAATTTGGGGTTGGCGATGGTGAGAATTTCGCTGATCACATACTCGATCTCACGCTCGCTAAGCGGGTAATACTCCCAGTTATTAATGAAGGATTGGTTGTAGGTATGGCCGATGCGGGGTGCCCACTGCAGTAGCTCGCGTTTATTCCGGAAGCGCTTGACCTCCAGGCCGCTGCGCTGCGCCGCCCGCCCGGCGATACGGTGAATGCGCTCATCAAGCTTTAGTTTCGCCGCGCTGAGATAGCAAGATACAAAATCGACTTCTTTCCTGAAACCAAGTTCTTCCATAAAGGCCGGGTAATAGGGCGGGTTGTAGTTCATCATGGTCATCGCCGGTCGGAACTCATAGCCCTCCACCAGCATGCCATACCCATCCAATGGGCCGAAACCCTTGGGTCCAACGACCTGATCTAGACCACGCGCCCGGGCCCATTCGAAGGCTCTCTCGAAGAGCGCCCGGGCGACATCGAGATCCTCCACACATTCAAAAAAATAGAACTGCGCCTGCCTTTTGGCGTGATACTGATTGTAGGGTTTGTTCTCTATGACCGCGATACGTCCGAGATCCTCACCAGATCGCCCTGCAATAAAAAACTCGGCCTGCGAGTGTTCATAAAATGGGTGTTTATCAAAATTCAGGCGGGTCTTGATATCCATCTGGATGGGTGGAACCCATAGTGGGTGATCTCTATACAGCCGGAAAGGAATCGCAATGAAGCGTCGGACGTCCGCACCCTGTCCTGTGTCGACCGTATGCAGGCTGATCATGGTCGCCTCCCTAACAAACCTTGCGGGATTGTAGCACCGTCGGAATCCATCTACAATCTGAGCGGCCGGGAGGGTCTTATCGCCGTATGTTTAATCGTTTTCTGCGCGCATTCTTCAACCTCGCATCAGCCTTGCTTTCACGCCGTGTTCTGCTCGGGTTGGAAAACATACCGCCCTCCGGGCCCTACATCCTGGTCGTCAACCATCTGAGCTACCTGGATTTGCCCTTTGTCTTCGGCGTCCTCGGGGGCGCAAACGTCACCGGTTGGGCGGCCGAGAAATACCAGCGCCACCTTTTTATCGGCCCGCTGCTGAAACTTGCCGGTGGCATCTTCATCCAGCGCGGCCAGGTCGACCGCCATGCTATTGCCCAGGCCGTGGCATGGTTGCAGCGCGGCAATATCTTCGGCATGGCACCCGAGGGCACCCGCAGCAAAACAAAACAGCTTGCACGCGGCAAGACCGGCGCCGCCTACCTGGCCCATGAAGCTGCGGTTGCGCTCATCCCGGTTGGCATTTATGGCACCGAGCGCGCCTGGGAATCCTGGCGCCGTTTACGCCGGCCTATTTTCAACATGCGCGTCGGCAAACCCTTCATGCTCGAGCCTATCGATCCCAAACACCGCCAGTCGCGCCTACGAGCTGACACCGACGAGATCATGTGCCGCATCGCCGCCCTGATCCCGTCTCACTACCACGGCTTCTATGCCGATCACCCCCTTCTTCAGGAAATACTCAGCGCACAGCCCAACACCGCTTCCTGACCCCCTCCGCAACTCCATCCCCCGCACGGGGGAGGCCCCGATCCCCCGCAGGTTTCCACCGCGCGTGGGATTGTCGAGCACCACAAGAAGATTACACTTTTAGCACATATGTTCTATTGTGCCGGTGATCGCTTCTTTGTTGCTGGGCCACAGCGGAGGTTTTCCATGGTTAACGAATTGGTCTCTTTTGAAAGAACGTTGGAGCTGCCCATAGACCCGGGCACGCTGGAGACTTTACTCCAGCCGCGCCTGACTTTGTTCTGGGGCGCCAGCACACCGACGCGCGCGCTCCTGGCTGCGCTCACCATCCTGGCCTCGCGCGGCCACCCCATTCGTGTCTTTGATGGTGGCAACCGCTTCGATGGTTATTTCGTCGCCCGCCTGGCGAGACGTCTCAGCAGCGACCCGCACGCCACGCTGGAGCGCATCCGGCTCTCGCGCGCCTTCACGTGTTTCCAACTGGCGGAGCTGATTGAAAACACCCCTGGCGGCGACCACCTGGCGCCCACCCCGATCGACCCGCCGACCGTCATAACCGAAGGAACGCCACTGCTCTTTGTGCTCGATCTGCTCAACACTTTCTACGACGAGAGCGTGCCTCTGCGTGATTCTGAGCGGCTTCTACACAATACGATCGGCCATCTCAAACGTCTGGCTTTGCATGGGCCTGTGATCGTTGGAGCGCGCGAGCCGCGCTTACTGGTCAAGGAGCGCTGGACGCTGCTCGACCAGCTACAGGTGGCTTCCGACATCGCCTGGCTGCTGCGGGCACCCGATGTCCCCGAAGAGGCGCAGCCGCGTTTGTTCTAGCCACAGCCGGGGAGACCCGGGAGCGGGGGCGACCTTTAACAACCCGACCTCCGCCCTCAACCGCCACCTGCTCCCGGATCCCTGGCACCGCTGCCCTTCCCGGCAGCCTCCCTTCGATCCGGTGTTGCGTTCAAATCCACATATCGATTGAAACGAGGTATTCATGGGACGAACCCTACCATCCATCACGCAAGCCTTTCTGCAAGAACAGCAATCGCTGGCGCGCTTCCGTCGCGCACTGCGTATCGAAGATCAGCGCGCCCTCGACGATCTGCTCGGCGCCTCTCGCCTGCACCTGGCCGCCGCCGCGTATGCCTCGCACCTGCTGCCGTTCGAGGTCATGTTGCTGGCGATGCTGGTCGAGGAGCATAAACAGGTGCTGCTGCTGCGCCAGGAACTGGAAGTTCTGCGCAGCCGCGCCATGCAACCGCCCGGGCTGATCGCGCCCGAAGATACACATCACCCGATGGATGGCGATGAACCCGAAACCGGCGTGGATGGGGCATGAGCATGGGAGGCGAAGGCACAAGCATGGCAGAGACCCGCACACGCTTCGGCTGGTTGTTCGATGTCTACCCGCAAGGGGATGGGATGCGCATCTGGTTGATTGACCCACAGGGTCGCCACCACGCCCTGCATGATCGCTTTGCGCCGGCTTTTTATGTTCATGGCCCCCGGCATGAATTACGCCAGGTTTGCGAACTGCTGCGGAGCATGGGAGCACCGGTCGACCTGGCGCGCGACGAGCAGATGGATCTGTTCCTCGATCGGACCATTGAAGTCTTGAAGGTCTCGGTGAGAGTCCCTGATCAACTGCCGCGCCTGTTCCGCCGGGTGGCCGATGCTCGGCCCGACCTCACCTACTACAATGCCGACATTCCGTTGCCGCAGCGCTACGTACTCGCGCGCGGAGTCTTCCCGCTGGCCTACTGTGCCGTTGATCTCGAAGGGGATCGCATTCGCCACATCGAAGCGCTTGATACACCGTACGAGATCGACTACAGCCTGCCACAGCTACGCACGATGATCCTGCGCCTGGATGGCGATATGCGCGACCCCAGTCGCGGCCATCGTGGCGACCTACTGGTCGAGATCGAAGGCGAGCAACTCTGCTTTCCGCGCGCCCGCAGCCGTCAGCTCGTGCACGGTGTACGCCATCTGCTCGAACACTACGACCCCGACGTGCTCATCAGTACCTACGGCGACAACTACATCCTGCCGCGCTTGTTAGACCTGTCCCGGCACTACGGCATCCCGCTGGCGCTCAACCGCGAGCCAGCGCGAAGGGTGCAGCGCAAATCGGCTTCTTCCTATTTCTCTTATGGGCGGGTGGTCTTCCGCAATGAACAACACCTGCTCTTCGGCCGCTGGCACATGGACCGTCAGAACGCCTTCCTGGCCAACGACTACGGCCTGGATGGCATCCTCGAGATCGCCCGCTTGTGCGGCCTGCCACCCCAGACCGTGGCGCGCGTTTCGACCGGCACCGGTATCAGCGCCATGCAGGTCGCCACTGCGCTGCGGCGCGGCGTACTCGTCCCCTGGCAGAAGCGCCAGCCCGAGACGCTCAAAAGCGGCCTGGACTTGCTGGCGGCCGACAAGGGCGGATTGGTCTACACCCCCATCGCCGGTCTGCACGAACACGTCGCCGAACTCGACTTCACCGCCATGTATCCCAGCATCATGGTGCACTTCAACGTCTCCCCTGAGACCGTCGGGGCGGATTGCTGCGCCGGCGAGCCGATACCCGAGCTGGGAACGCCCATCTGCCGCCACCGCCAGGGCCTAATACCCGAGACACTCGAGCCACTGCTGGAGAAGCGCAACCGCTACAAGACGCTCATTCGCCAGCTGCCCACGGAGGACCCGCGCGTCGAAGCCTACCGGCGGCGCTACTCGGCGCACAAATGGTTGCTGGTGACCTGCTTCGGCTACCTGGGCTACAAGAACGCCCGCTTCGGACGCATCGAAGCGCACGAGGCGGTGAACGCCTATGGCCGGGAGGTGCTGCTGCGTTCGAAGGAGATCATCGAGGCACGCGGCTTCCGCGTGCTGCACCTGTACGTCGACGGCCTGTGGATCCACAAACCGGGAGCGACAAAGCGCCCGGATTACGAAGGGCTTCTGGCCGAGATCCAGGATGAGACCGGGTTGCTGATCAACCTGGAGGGCATCTATCGCTGGCTGGCTTTTCTCCCCTCCCGCACCGAACCGCGCGTCGCCGTCGCCAACCGTTACTTCGGCGCTTTCGAAGACAGTACGCTGAAAGTGCGCGGCATCGAGGCCCGGCGGCGCGACACACCGCGCTACATCAAGGAGACCCAATTGGGCATGCTTGAGATCCTGGCCGATGGCCGCGACACGGCCGGATTCCGTGCCAAACTACCCGAGGCGCTGACCTTCGCCCGTGACCGCCTGGCGGCCCTGCGCGCCGGGCAGGTATCCGGCCGACAACTGATCATCGCCCACCGGCTCTCGCGCCGCCCGGAGGAGTACACCGTGCGCACCGCTGCTGCGCGCGTGGCCATGGAACTGGAGTCGGAAGGGGTTGAGCTCTACCCCGGCGAGCGCCTGAATTTCCTGCTCGTCCCCGGGCCGGAGAAAGCGCGCGCCTGGGAGCTAGTTGAGGGGGAAGTCCCCTACGACCGTTCGGCCTACACCGAGCTGATGCTGCGAGCCATCGACAGCGTGGTGGCGCCACTGGGGGTGGACCGCCACACACTGGACACCTGGCTGCTGGGCAACGCTGGATACTGGGGGCCACCAGGGGCATTGCCGCCGGCGGGAGTGGATATAGCCACCCCTCTGCTCGCGCGAAGCCGGGTCTGGTCCTGGATGGGCATCCAGCCACCATCCGCCATCCATAAGATTCACCGTGCACCCGAACCCGCCGAGCCAGTGTTGAAGCTGGCGGCATAAGCTGTCGAGATCGTGGAGGGAAGGTACGTTGTGAAACCCCGTAAGCGACGTTTCATTACATTCAGCGGGTGGATCAGTTTGATCGCCAACGCGCTTGCCATTGCCGGGTTTCTGATCGATCGCTGGCCGTTGCGCTTCTGGCAACCCAATCGGGGCTTGTGGGTCGTGCTTTCGTTCGTGATGAGCACGTATACGCTCCTGATCTGGTCGATCTGGACCTGGAACCGCTCAAGCGACAGTGACGGGGACCGGCTGGCGCAAAAACAGGGTCGAGCAGGCGTATTCCTGCTGAACGCTATGGTAACCCTGCCTGCGCTGACAATCTGGCTCTACCTAGTCCTCGCCGTGTTGGATGATGCTGCGCTGACCATCACCTTGCGATGGATTCTGGCGCTGGCGATTGCATGGGCTGGAACTCCCTTTGTCGCGATGGGGTTGACCTGGACCGGCGCGACCCTCGGGCCGCTGGTAATTCCAAGGGCCTGAAATCAGCGGGGGGAGAGTCTGAGTGGACCTACATGGTGGTGCCAGACTCATACGCAGGTGACCGGCGTTTCATGTTAGATTGGCTATGTGCAACCCGTATCGAATCGGGGGTATATCCGTCATAGGGAATAGAGGATGCCCAAAACCGATAAGCGTTGGCTAGAGGGTGCCCGTAGCTTCGACGAGGATGTCCTGGGTGAACTGTACGACGCACTCAGCCCAGAACTCTATCGTTACGCCTATCGCCTGGTGGGAAACGTTGAGATAGCGGAGGATCTGCTGAGCGAGACCTTTGAGCGGTTCCTTCGTGCGCTCCAGGTTGGTGGCGGACCCAAAAACCACGTAAGGGCATACCTGTACAGGACCCTGCACAACCTGGTGGTGGATCGCCACCGGCGGGTGGAGCCGATTTTCATCGAGCTGAAGCCCGACCAGATCACAACATCAGACTCTAACAACCCCGAAGTAACGGTACAGGGGCAATTGGAAGGACAGGAAGCACGCAGGCTCTTGTGGCAGTTGACGCATGAACAACGGCAGGTAATCCTGTTGAAGTTCTTTCAAGGCTTGAGCAATTTCGAGGTCGCTCAGGTTATGGAGAAATCGGAAGGTTCGATAAAAGCCCTTCAACATCGTGGTGTTGCATCATTGCGCAGGCTGATCGAGAAACGAGATGCCGATCAGGAGTCATCAGGATGAAGAAACATACCGGTAACGACCAGGGGTTAGAAGGTGGTCAGGCGGCGTCCTTTCAGGATTCAGGAGTCGATTCGAGCCTGGCCGCATTGGATTCGCTCACATCAGTACCTGATCGCGACACCGATCGCACTGCAGCAGGCCGGGCCGTATTCCTGTCCCGGGCAAAGATCCTTCGACAGACCGTAACCCGTGAGCCAGACAACCGTCATAAGGGGTGGACCCGTAGTTTCAAGAAGGAGCGTTCACCCATGTTTACCCTCGCGCGCATTATCTTGCTTGCAGCAATTGCACTGGGCGGCACCGGTATGACGGCGTATGCAGCGCAGGAGAGTCTCCCGGCGCAGCCGTTGTATCCTATCAAGACCTGGATCGAGGACGTCCGTCTTGGCCTATCGACGGATCCGCAGCGGGACTTCGATCTGCTCTTTGCTTTCGTTGAAGAGCGAATCTCAGAGATCGAGCGTTTGGCTCAACAGAGACAAGCCATCCCGGAGCATGTCGCAACCCGGCTCAACGAACACATGAGAGTGATGGCCCAGGTTGTAGCTGATCTCGACGACCCGGCCCTGCTGCAAGCCATGGAGCAGGTCCGTATTCGCTCCCAGGTGCAGGTACAGCGACTTGAGAACGTACGCGAAAATGCACCCGATGATACTCCTGCGCTGGGACAGGCCACGCAGGCCATGAATAACCTCCGCACAATGGCCGAGGGTGCGCTTGAGGATCCCGTCACCTTCCGCGAGCGTCACGGCGCCAACCGCCCGGACGAAGCACCCGCAATCCCCGACAACGAGCCCCAAGATGGGGGAGCGCAAGATCCTGATCCCGGGAAAGGAGAAGGCGGACCCCAGGGCCCGAAAAACGGCCAAGGGGGAGGGTGACTCCCGGGCACAAAACCACCAAGGTTGACCAAGCTTTCAGCTTTACAGTTTGACGCTTCTCAAAGTACGCTAGGCGCCGCCGTTGCCCCAGGGTACTGCTTTGGTGGTGCTAGTTTTGGTTGACGGGAAGCTCGCGCGCGTGATATTATCCGTCAGTCTTAGCCGCCGTGAAACGCGTGGCGGCTCTTGATTCAGAGGAGAAGAAGATCAGCGCATCAGACTATCGCATAAACAACGAAATACGTGTCAAAGAAGTTCGATTGATCGGGGCAGATGGTGGCAACGTAGGGGTAGTTTCACTCGAAGAGGCCCTTAGGCTGGCGCAGGAAGCCGATCTGGACCTGGTTGAAGTCGCGCCCAACTCTGATCCGCCTGTTTGCCGCATTCTCGACTATGGGAAATTCCTCTACGAGAAGGCCAAGAAAGATCGTGAGGCGCGTAAAGCACAAACCAAGGTCGAGATCAAGGAAGTCCGGTTGCGACCTAAGACATCGGAACATCACCGGTCGTTCAAAGTGCGTGATGCAAGACGCTGGTTAGAAGAAGGCAAAAAGGTAAGGGTACGGATACGGTTTCGCGGGCGCGAGATCCACTATCCTGAGATCGCCCTTGAAGATTTACAATCCATCGCTGATGAACTTTCGGATGTCGGCGTCATCGAACAATCCCCCATGATGGAGGGGCGCACGATGTTGATGATGCTGACACCAGCAAAACCAAAATAGCGGGTTCCCACCCCTACAATTCAGGAGTAGACGTCCCCGCGGACAGCAGGATCGTCCGCGGTGTTGGTTCCTCCGGGAAAGCCCCGGAGCAGCAAGTCAAGATTACGTGAAGGAAGAGGAGAAAAACCGTGCCTCGAAAAGCGAAGAAGGGCAAGTACAAACTCAAGACCCACAAAGCCACTGCGAAGCGCTTTCGCCTGACTGGCTCGGGCAAGTTAGTGCGCACAAAGGGCAACCAGAGCCATTTGCGTCGCAAGAAATCCGCTCGCTCCAAGCGTCTCTTCACCGAAATGATGCCGGTTGAAGGCAGCGGTTATATCAAGCGCATCAATCGCCTGGCACCGTATATGAAGAAGTATAAGGGCAACCCCAATGCACGAACAGGTGGGGCTTCGAAGTAATCGTTCAGGGTGATGGCCGTTGAGTGCACCCAACAGGTATGAGCAATATACCGGCGCTCAGGGGACCATGGGAGAGTGAAACGTGACTCGAGTTAAGGGCGGGATCGTTACCCGCCGCCGACACAAGAAAATCCTCAAGTTGACCAGGGGCATGTATGGCTCGCGCAACAATCTGTTTCGCCGCGCCAACGAAGCCATGCTTAAAAGCTTATGGTACTCCTACCGCGATCGACGCACACGCAAACGCGACCTGCGTCGCCTGTGGATCGCTCGTATTAACGCTGCTGCGCGTCAGAATGGGACAACCTACAGCCGTTTGATTCACGGCCTGAAGCAGACCAATATCAATCTGAACCGCAAGATGCTCGCCGATCTGGCCGTGCGAGACCCGAAGGCCTTTGGTGAGGTTGTGAAGGCCGCCAGCAAGAGCTGACAAAACCCGGTGGTTTCAATTCAACAAGGGATGCCAGGCATCCCTTGTTTTTATTTCGGAACCTCATCGCCAGGTATGGATAGAAAATGCATCCTGTCCAGCGGATCTGCCATACTCATTCAACCCATTCTTGACTTCCACAAAACCCGGTGTATGATAGGCTTGTGCTTGTGAGCGCTCCCAATATTAGATAAATATTCATGAAAAATTTGACGCTGGAAGAAATCGGGAAGCTGGCTGGAGTATCGAGGGGGACCGTCTCGAGGGTCATCAACAACCACCCGCACGTCAGCGAAAAAGCCCGTGAGCGCGTCCTCGAAGTCATTGAGCAAACCGGGTACCTGCCCAATCTGGCTGCCCGCTCCCTCGCCTCACAAAAGTCAAAGATCCTGGGCCTGGTCTTCCCCCGCAGCGTGCAGGCGTTCTTCTCCGACCCGTACTTCCCGCGCTTCACCCAGGGCGTTGCACAAGCTTGCAACGAGAAGGATTACACACTCTCCTTATTTATCTTCTATTCTGCCGAGGACGAACAAAAATTGTTCCCGCGCATCTCGCAACGCGGGCAGCTCGATGGCGTGATCGTCCAGGCGACAACGGCCAATGATCCGATCATTGCCTCCATCCGCGAGGGCGAGATTCCCTGTGTCTTCGCTGGGAGGGCTCCCAAATATGCCGACGCTAACTTCGTGGATGTCGACAATAGGTCCGGTGCCTATATTGCGGTGTCCCATTTGGTCCAATTGGGTAGGCAGCGGATCGCCACTATCACCGGCCCGCTGGATCAAACCGCCGGGATGGATCGAAAAGAGGGGTATATACAGGCGCTGAGAGATCGCAATCGTTCTATCGATGAGAATTTGATTAGTGTGGGGGATTTCTCGCAGGTCAGTGGATATAATGCCGCTTCTAACCTGCTCCCACATAAACCGGATGCCATCTTTGTCGCCTCGGATGTGATGGCGATCGGAGCGATGCAAGCCATCTACGAAGCTAAGCTCAAGGTCCCTGACGATATTGCTATCGTAGGCTTCGATGATCTGCCCCCTGCGAAATACGCCTCACCCCCCTTGACCACGATCAGGCAGCCGATCATGCGTCTGGGCTGTAAAGCTGTAGAGATGTTGCTTGACATCGTTGACAACGGTAGCTATTCACCACAGCGGATGGTCTTCGACACTCAACTGGTCATCCGCGAGTCTTGTGGCTCGAAGCAGGAAAGAATTACCGATGATAGATCAATGGTCAGCCATTCAACATGACATTGCGACCTGCTAAACCCCTTTGTGGAGGTGTGAATGAAAACTGATTTACATGATTTACCGTATATCTAAAGATCCAAATTCTTAATTAGGAGAAGAAAGCATGTTTAGAAAGAGTACCTTAATTGTCTTGTTGTTGTTCGCGGCGATATTGCTCGCCGCTTGTGGTGGTGGCCAGGCTACAGAGGCGCCTGCCGGGGAAGAACCAGTCGCCGGAGAGACCGAAGAGCCAGCCGAAGAGCCGATGGAAGAAGCTGAGCCGGTTACGCTGCGCGTTCTCGTCCATCAGAACCCGCCACTGACTGGATACATGGAGCAATTCAACGTCGAGTTCGAGGCCGCCAACCCCGGAGTTACAGTGGACATGTCGATTGTGGCTCCCGGTGGTGATTATGGCACGGCCGTCCAGACCCGGTTGAGCGCTGCCGACGTCGACATCATCGACTACTGTGTGGATCCCTGCGCCGGCTTTTCCGCCGAGCCTCAGCCGTATATGACCGGCGCCGACAAACCGACCTGGATGCAGCTTATCGAGGCGGGTCTGGTTATGGACATCACCGCTGAGCCCTTCGTACAGAACTTCGACGAAGCATCGATCCGAGATGCTGCTACATTCGATGGGAAAGTTTATGCGATCAACATGGGTCGTGTCTCATACAGCGGCATGTTCGTCAACAACGATCTGCTGTCGGATGTGGGCGTAGCGCTCCCCACTACATGGAGCGAGTTGGTAGTTGCCTGTGAGGCGATCATAGATTCCGGCAATCAGTGCATGACGCTTGGCGGCGGTGACACCTGGCCGATCTTCGTCGGTGCCTATGGTTTGCTCGGCGCTGCGTTCCCCGATCAGGCGGGACTCGTCGAGGGTCTATGGACTGGCGACATCAAGTGGAACGATGGAGCGGGTCTGGAGTTGATCAAGAAGTTCCAGGTCTTCACGACTGAGATGCTTGAGCCAGGCGTGACTGGTTTGGGCCACAACGAAGCCACGGCACGCTACGCCGCTGGCGACGTGGCCTTCATGCCGACCGGCGTGTGGCAGGCCCCAGTGCTAGAAGATGCTGCGCCCGAGTTCGATTGGACCTATGTGCCCTTCCCGGGTAGCGACGATCCGGCCGACAACCAGTATCTGTTCGGCAAGTATGACATGAGCTGGATGATCTCGGCGGATACGCCATACCCCGATGTGGCCAAGGCCTACCTGGCAGCACTTGCCGATCCGACCAACTACCAGGACTTCGTGGATGCAACGGGCTACCTGCCCACGCAACCCACCGCCACGCTCAACAGCAAGCTGGGCCAGGCGGTAGCGCCGCTGCTGGATAACTACCTCGTCGGCTTTGAGCAGTATTGGGTAGGACCCAAGGGTGCTGGTCAGTGGGCGAATGCCTCCCAGGCAGCTTCGTGGTTCGCGCCATTCAACGAGTGGACCGATGCCACCGAGCTCGCCAACCAGGCACAAGCCGACCTTGAAGCCGGGCTGGCCGACTAACTGCACGAATGTAAGTAAGTGAATAGGGGTCGGGTTCTCGCTATGAGGGCCCGACCCCGTTGAGCCCCAGGAAAATCAGGAGGCACAATGAATATCATGCGAAAGAACTACCTGTTCGGTAGCGGACCACGCTGGCAACGATTGACGCCCCTCTACCTTCTCTTTCCTGGTGTCTTTCTGTATTTCCTGATCGCAATCGGGCCGTCAATCGCCACGACTTATTTCTCGTTCACCGATGCGAGCGGTCTCCGGGGAGCAACCGTCAACTGGGTCGGCTTCGATAACTACCACGAATTCCTCTTTCAAGGATTGGCGTCGCGTGACAACATCGATGCAACGCTTCGCACGCTCCGATTCTCGGTCCTCGTTACCTTTATCCAGTTCGCCCTCGGATTGATCATAGCCCTCCTTCTCAACCAGAAGCTCAAGGGGACGACCTTCTTCCGGACGCTCTTCTTTATTCCCGTCATTCTCGGTGTGACGATCCAGGGGCTGATGTGGAAACTGTTCCTGCTACCGCGCGGAGGGCCGATGGCCACCATCTTCGGCTGGTTTGGCCTCCAATCGGAGTTCCTCGGTGGCCAGCCGACTGAGGCGTTCTACTGGGTCGTCGTGGTGCAGATCTGGGCCAACGTCGGCATCACGATGGTGATCTTCCTTGCCGGTATGCAGACGATCTCCGAAGACCTGTATGAAGCTGCCAGGATCGACGGAGCCAACACCTGGCAACTCTTCAAGGACATCACCTGGCCACAGCTCACCCCTGCGATCAACACCAACTTCCTGTTGAATATCATCGGGTCGCTCCAGGCCTGGCAACTCTTCTACGTCTTGATCGGGTACAAACCAGGTTCCGAGGTGCTTGGCTATCTGGTCTTTGCAGAGGGCTTCGGCCAGGGTCGCTCTCCGGCGTTTCGTCAGGGATTCGGAGCAGCGGCATCGATCGTACTATTCTTCCTGGTCCTGATCATCGGTTTCGCGGCTAATCGATACGTAAGCTGGCGAGAGAGGAGGTTTATGTGATGAGTAGCTTTTCTCTCAAGACTCCCATCAAGATTATTACTGGAGGCCAAAGTGCTTCGGCGCAATCCCTTCGACTGAAGGTCGTCTCGTATTTCATCTTAGGCCTCTTGTCGGTCTTCTACATCTGGCCGCTGTTCATGCTGATCATCACGTCACTGAAGCCACTTAGGGAGTACTTTAAAAATCCGGCCGGTCTGCCAAGTGCACCCAGTTTGGCCAACTTTGCGGAGGCATGGGAACTAGCCAACTTCCCGCAATACATGCTCAACTCGGCTTTCTATACTGCGACCGCCACGGTGATCTTCATCGCCACAACGCTGTTCGTGGCATTCCCCATCGCCAGGAATTACTTCAAGGGCAGCAATGCCCTCCTGACGCTTTATGTCATTGCTCTGTTCCTGCCACCGGCGTTGATCCCGCAGTTCCAGCTGATTCTCCGCATGGGTCTCTACAACACACGGCCGGGCTTCATCCTGTTGTTCCTCACCAATCCCATCGGGATGATCATCATGGTCAATTATTTGAAGTCGATCCCCCGCGAGCTCGATGAAGCGGCGGCGATCGATGGCGCGAGCTACTTGCGGTACGTTTTCACAGTCATCTTCCCGCTGATCCGACCGGCGGTGGCAACGGTCACGGTGCTGCACGCCATCGGTATCTGGAACGAGTTGATCCTCCCGACGATCTACCTGACCAACGCCGACCTGTTTCCGATCACGCGCGGATTGATCGTCTTCGAGGGCGTGTACGGCAGCAACTGGCCCGGGATCGCAGCTGCGGTGCTCATGTTGATGATTCCGATCCTGGTTCTCTATATATTCTTGCAGCGGTTCATCGTCTCCGGCCTGACTGCCGGCGCTGTCAAGGGATAGTGGTGCCGGGCGCGATATAGCGGCTACCAGCTTGTGAGCTGCCCTTCTGTGCCTGGACATGGGCGCTTCTATACGTACCGATCGTGGCGGGCAACATCCGCCACGGTCACCAATCTTTAGACCATCTTGACCCAACCAAGCTCATGCCAGCTGGTCATCGTCAAGGTACACCCATCCGAGAACGAGTCGAATGGTTTCGGCTGCGCGACCGCCACCTAGTAGGTATTTGCTGTTGAGGTCGCCAGATAGATCCATCCCGATGGGCGCGATCCGCAGAAATCAAGAGGTGTTATGAAGAAAGATGGTCCTGCCATGAATTCAAAGATACTTGTTGCAATGGCGATATTTATAATTCTGTCAATCACTGGCTGTCAGCCGGCAGCGACGGAAACGGCTACCAAGACCGTTCCTACCGTGACACTTGCCCCAACCATCACACCCACCCCTGAATCCACCGCAGTGCCAACCTCAACGCCAATCGCGGCACCCGACCCGATTCCACCCATGGAGCGAGAGGGTTGGGAGCTGGTCTGGCAGGATGAATTTGACGGCAAGGCGATCAATCGTGACAACTGGCAGTTCGAAATCGGCGGCTGGGGATTCGGAAATGGTGAGGCACAGTACTATAACGATCGCCCGGAAAATGCCCGTATTGAGAATGGATTGCTCGTAATTGAAGCTCGCTTCGAGCGCTATGAGCATTCCTATTACACCTCTGCCAAGCTCTTCAGCCAGAATCTTCAAGAGTTCCAGTATGGCTACATCGAAGCGCGCACGAAGGTGCCAAGGGGCGCGGGCTTTTGGCCGGCGTTCTGGATGCTTGGCTACGATTATGAACCGCAGTTCGATGAGGATGGGGTTTATTCCAGCAACTGGCCTGATGTTGGCGAAGTCGACATTATGGAATATGTTGGGCGAGAGCCGAAGTTGATCCTTGGCACAGCGCACGGCCCGGGCTATGCTGGCGGTGGTGGTTTTTCGCGTTGGAATCCCCAGGAATTCGAAATTGCCGATGACTTCCATACCTACGCCATCGAGTGGAGTGCTGATGGCATCAGCTGGTTCTTTGATGACGAGCACTATTACACCTTTACACCGGATGTGATTGGCGACCGCGAATGGGTCTTCGACAAACCTTTCTATCTGATCCTCAACCTGGCGGTTGGTGGAACGTTCGCGGGACCCATCTCGCTGGATACGCAATTTCCCGCCAATTACTACGTCGATTACGTGCGCGTGTACCAACCTGTCGCTGAGTAGCAGCATGAGCAGGGATCCAACCTCGTCCCATCAGATTTCAGATGCAGATACGATCCTGTTCTACGATGATTTCAGCGGTGGAAAATTAGATCGTACAAAATGGAACGTGGTTACAACGGGAAAGGTCTACAACCGCGAGCTTCAAGCTTATATCGATGACGATCGTACGGTAAGCCTTGCTGCGCCAGGGTACATTGAAGATTCGTCCTCAGGCGTCCTCGTCTTAACGGCCCGAGACCAGCCCGGATTTCACACAGTGGATGGTCAGAACTTCGATTTTATCTCTGGCAGGATCAATACGCGCAAGAAATTCGCCTTTTGCTACGGACATGCCGAGGCACGCATGAAACTCCCGGCGGGAGTCGGGTTGTGGCCGGCGTTCTGGGTGATGGGGGAAGGGAATTGGCCTCAGTCGGGAGAGATCGACATCATGGAAAGTGTCGGTGATCCACGCTGGATCAGTACAGCCGTACACGGCCCGGAATACTCGGGTGAAGCAGCGCTTGTCAACCGCTACTACTTTGACGAATCGAACCCGGCAACGGATTGGCACGTGTACAGCCTCGATTGGTTTCCGGATCAGATGGTATTCAAAGTCGATGGGACCATCATATATCAAGTAACACATCCCATGGTTGATTTCCTGGGCCACTGGGTCTTCGATGATGAGAAGTACCTGATCTTGAATTTCGCTCTC
>JBFFMI010000035.1:0-16295 GCA_041554155.1 Anaerolineales bacterium | reverse complement strand
GGCGACTGGGTTGCGGATATCATCCGTGAAAATCAATCCGAGCCGATCGAGTTTGCTGTCGTTTCCTGCCCCGAGTTCCTGCGGGAAGGATCAGCCATCCTCGATTTCATGAATCCGGCCCGGACGATACTCGGTTCCACGGATTCAGCAGCGGCTGATAAGGTCGCACAACTGCATCTTCCGTTGCGAGCGCCGATTGTGATCACCAACCTGCGCACGGCAGAAATGATCAAGTATGCTTCGAACGCCTTTCTGGCGACCAAAATCTCATTCATCAACGAAATCGCCAATATCTGTGAAGAATTAGGCGCGGATGTGAAGGAAGTCAGCAACGGTATGGGTTTTGATCCGCGCATCGGCCACCACTTCTTAGATGCCGGTCTGGGCTATGGAGGCTCATGCTTCCCCAAGGATGTCAAGGCGTTGGCCCATATGGCGGCTGAGAAGGGCCGGCATCCGCAAATGCTCCAGGCGGTGATGGAGATCAACGACGATCGCCGGCGGATCCTGGTGAAAAAAGTTGAGGAGACCATCGGTGACGTGAAGGGTAAGACAATCGGTCTGCTGGGTTTGACCTTCAAACCCAATACGGATGATCTGCGCGATGCGCCAGCCCTCGATGTAGCCCAGAAGCTGATCGAACAGGGGGCGGTGTTGCGGGGGTACGATCCAGTGGGTATGCCAGGCGTCAAGAAATTGGGCGTCCCGATCGCGATGGCCGAAGATCCATACCAGCTCGCAGAAGGCTGTGATGCGCTTGTGATCTGTACGGAATGGAATGAATTTAAACACCTGGATATGGCCCGCGTGCGCGATTTGATGGTGAACCCTATTGTTGTGGATGGCCGCAACATCTACGATCCCCAGGACATGGATCACATGGGTTTCACCTATCGAGGCATCGGCCGGGGTTATGGCTCCGACGGAAACCCCATCGCCAACCATGAGGGTAAATGAGTAAATCATCGCTTCCTTACACAGCCACCAGGCTGCGCAACGGTCTGGAAGTACGCCTGAAGGAGATGCATACAGCGCCGCTGATCAGTTCATGGGTCTGGTACCGTGTAGGATCACGCAACGAGCTACCAGGGAAAACCGGCATCTCCCATTGGGTGGAGCACATGCAGTTCAAGGGCACACCTGACCACCCCGGTGGGGTCCTGGATCGTTTAATCTCACGCGTTGGGGGAGTCTGGAATGCCTTCACCTGGCTGGATTGGACGGCTTATT
Source organism: Anaerolineales bacterium (assembly GCA_041554155.1). GTDB lineage: Bacteria > Chloroflexota > Anaerolineae > Anaerolineales > E44-bin32 > E44-bin32. Next base: position 15,065 of record JBFFMI010000035.1, on the reverse strand, counting down.
ACGAGACGATGCCGGCGGACCGCATTGATATCGCGTTGAAGCTTGAAGCCGATCGGATGGTGAACAGTCTCTTCAAACCCAAGGAAGTCCAATCGGAGCGAACCGTAATCATCTCTGAACGCCAGGGGCATGAGAACGAACCGACTTTCCGCCTGGCTGAGGAGGTTCAAGCGGCCGCCTTTCGGGTGAACAGCTATCACCATGAAGTTATCGGCGACATGATCGACCTTGAAACGATAACCCGCGACGATCTGTATACCCATTATCAAACCCACTACAACCCCTCCAATGCAGTACTGGCCCTTGCTGGTAATTTCAAGGCGAGTAGCATGCTAAAGCAGATCCGCAACTACTTTGGAGACATCCCCAGTGCCCCGGTGCCATCCTTCACCGCCCGGCCTGAGCCGGAGCAAGCAGGGGAGCGCATTGTATACCTCGAAGGCCCTGGCGAGACGAGTTACGTCAAATTGGCCTATCATGCGCCCCCGGCAGATCACGAAGATTTTCTCGCACTGGCTGTCCTTGGAAGCGTTTTAGCCGGTGCCACAAGTTTTAACTTTTTCTCAGGTGGCATCTCCAACCGCACCTCGCGCCTCTATCGGGCTCTGGTGGAGGGAGAAATTGCCGCAGCCGTACAGGGTGGATTGGCAGCCACAATCGATCCCTACCTCTACACACTGCATGTCACGTTGCGACCCGATCGGAAACCAGAGCAGGCGATCGAAATACTCGATCGAGAGATCGAAAGGGTTCTCGATTCGAGCATTGACCCGCAAGAGCTAAGCAAGGCGGTCAAGCAAGCGCGAGCGCTTTTCGCCTATTCAAGTGAGAGTGTGACCAATCAAGGTTTCTGGATGGGCTTTAGTGAGATGTTTGCCGATGGCAGCTGGTTCGAAACCTACCTGGAGCGCCTGGCTGTGATCACACCTGAGCGAATCCACGCAGTGGCGACCAAATACCTGCGTAGATCAAACCGGGTACAGGGTGTGTACCGTCACACACAGGAGTCGCGCAGTGTCTAAGACTACTTTTGTGTTCCCTGCTCTGGATATCCAGGCACTTCCGGGCCCCGAGAACATCGAGCGCTGGGAACTCGCCAACGGCATAACCCTGCTGGCCAGGGAGAATTTCACAAGTCCTTCGGTCGTCATTTCCGGTTACCTACCGGTTGGATCCTTGTTTGATGAGCAGACGACAGCCGGGCTTGCACACCTTACAGCGCAGGGATTGATGCGCGGGACAACGGAGAAGACAGCCCAGCAGATATTTGAATCGGTCGAATCGATCGGGGCCCGTCTGTCCTTCTCGACTGGCGTCCACACGACCTCATTCATGGCCAAGGGATTGGTGGACGATCTGGAGGTCTTACTGGCGCTGCTTGTTGAAGTGCTCTCAACCCCAGCTTTTCCTGAGGTGGAGATCGAGCGCTTGAAAGCACAGCAGTTGACCGCGTTGGCGATCCGTGCGCAAGACACATCTGCCCAGGCCCATCTGGCGTTCGATGAGCTGATTTATCAAGGTCATCCCTACAAAATACCCAGCGACGGGTACATCGAGACAGTGCAATCCATAACCCCATTACAAATGCGGGCATTTCACCGCGATTATTACACCCCCCGAGGGATGGTACTGGCGATCGTTGGTGGTGTGGAATCAGCAGCAGCTCGTAAAGCAGTGGAGAGAGAACTTGGCGCGTGGTCCGTCACAGGAGCACCACATGAAGTTTCTCTGCCGGAGTTGCAACCATTGGCGAAAGAGGTGCGCCGTAGCGTTCGCCTGGAGGGAAAACAGCAGAGCGATCTGGTGGTCGGATCTGCTGGGCCCAGCCGCCTGGACCCGGACTATTTACCCGCTGCACTCGGCAACCATATTCTCGGCCGTTTCGGGTTGATGGGACGCATCGGCGAATCGGTCCGTGAAAAAGCCGGTCTCGCCTATTATGCGTACAGCGCTGTTTCCGGCGGTATCGGACCGGGCCCATGGCAGGTGATTGCCGGGATCAATCCGGCAAACGAAGAAAGAGCCCTCGACCTGATTAAGGCGGAGTTGAAGCGATTTGTGACCGATAAGGTCAGCAAAGAAGAAATTCTCGAGAGTCAGGCGAACATCGTCGGACGCCTTCCTCTGCAGCTCGAGACAAACGAAGGCGTAGCAGGCGCGATCACGCATATGGAGCGATATCAACTTGGGCTGGATTTCTATCAACGCTATCCAGAACTGATCTCAGAAATCACGCCTGATCACATATTGCAAACTGCCCAGCGATTCTTCGATCCAGAACGCCTGGCGATTGCCGTGGCAGGCCCGGACGGGGGATGAGAACATGCTGATCCGCACCGGTGTAGATTTGATCGAGGTCGAGCGGATTGATCGCGCCATCCTGCGACATGGTGACCGGTTCTTTTCACGCTTCTTCACGGTGCGTGAATTGGTCGAGGCTTCCGGGCATACCCCGGCGCTGGCGGCGCGCTTCACCGCCAAAGAGGCTGTCGCCAAGGCTCTTGGCACCGGCATCGGTGATGTGGGTTGGAAGGATATCGAAATCACCAAGGGCGCCAGCAAAGAACCCATTCTGGTTTTGCATGGTCCTGCGAAAGCGATTGCTGATGAGCTAGGGCTAGCCAACTGGACGATCAGCCTGAGCCATACCCACGAGCACGCCGTAGCCATCGCTGTCGCCATGCAAGATTTGACGGATGATTAGATGATGAGTGAAACGATTTTTAAAGTTGGTGATTCCGTTAGCGCTACACAGATCGTCGATGAGGCCAGGGTAGCTTCCCATCTCGGGAGCGGATCCCTCCAGGTGTTTGCCACACCGGCTATGGTCACCCTGATCGAACACACCTGTCGGCAATTGATCGAACCCCATCTGCCTGACGGGCAGACAAGCGTGGGCACTTCCATTACGGTGAACCATATCGCACCTACGCCTATCGGTAAAACTGTATCGGTCAGCGCGACGATTGATCAGATCGATGGTCGTTTCGTACGCTTTAAGGCGCAGGTAAACGATGAGCTGGAACTTGTAGGGGAAGCTGAACATACGCGCGCGGTGATCGACGAAGAACGTTTTCTCAAACGTGTAACGAATAAAAAGTAGCTAGCTGCACCCCGCTCGAAGGCTGGCCCTATCGAGTGTGCCCTCAAAACCTTTGAAAAAGCCCGCCTGCATGATATACTCTTCGAGCTCCCGCCCATGAAAGTTCGATGGCGGGACTAATTCTGCCCTGAACAAGGGTAATTCACACGCCTTCGGACCTGATCAGGCGTGCCGGTTGGCCAACCGGTTCTGAGCAGGAAGGATGAAGGCGGAGGTTGAACGCTTAGGAGGTTCCTCATGGCCGTCGTATCTATGAAATCCCTGCTTGAAACAGGGGTCCACTTCGGACATCGTACCCGCAAGTGGAATCCGAAGATGAAACCGTACATCTTCACCGAACGCAATGGCATCCACATCATTGATCTCCAGCAGACGTTAGTTGCCCTGGAAGAATCCTATGCTCTCGTGCGCGATATCGTCGCGGCTGGTGGGAGAGTGCTGTTTGTAGGGACAAAGCGACAAGCGCAGGAGACCATTGAACTTGAAGCGAAGCGCTGCGGCATGCCCTACGTCAATCTGCGCTGGCTTGGTGGTACGCTCACAAACTGGCGTACGATCCGATCACGCATTGACGAGTTAGATCGTCTGGAGCGTCGTCGTGATGCTGGCGAATTTGACTTGCTGACCAAGAAAGAGGCGCTGAGCCTCACGCGTCAGATCGACAAGCTCGAAGCTCGCCTGGGTGGTATTCGCGATATGCGCACACTGCCCAAGCTGCTCTTTATCGTCGATGTGCGCCAGGAAGCAACTGCGATCCACGAGGCGAACTTGTTGGACATCCCCGTGGTGGCCCTGGTTGATACCAATTGCGATCCTCGGAATATCGATTACATCATCCCATCCAATGATGATGCCATCCGGGCGATCAAGTTGCTCGCATCGAAAATTGCCGATGCTGCGCTGGAAGGCATAGCGTTGCGCAAGGATGAAGACGAAGAGGAAGTGGCTGAGGGCGCTGCAGTTGCCGATGAAGGCGCAGAGATGAGTGACGAAGACTTGCTGGGTGAAGCGACACTGGCCAAGCTCAAGAGTGGCGCCTACAGCGACGAGGATAAACCCGAACCAGATGAGGCTGAGGGTGAAGAACCTGCTCAAGAGGAGCCAGCAGCGGAGGACACTGAAGAAGAGCAAGCTGATGAAGAGCAAGCTGATGAAGAGCCCGAGGCAGCTCTGGAAGATCTGGAAACCGAGGATGAGCCTGAGCAAGAAGATGCGCCCGAAGATGATGATCAAGCTGAAGAGGATGAAGCTGAGGAGAAGGAAGAATGAGCGTCTCAGCCGCTGATATCAAGCAACTGCGTGAGCAGACTGGCGCGGGGATTCTCGATTGCCGTGAGGCATTAGAGCAAAGTGGTGGCGACCTTGAAAAAGCCATGGTCTCTCTTCGAGAGAAAGGCCTGGCGGATGCTGAAAAACGCGCCGGGCGCGAGACGGGCAACGGCCGACTCGAGTTGTATGATCATGGGGATGGCCGGGTGGGCGTCATGGTGGAGATCAATTGCGAGACTGATTTTGTGGCGCGAACCGATGATTTCCGAAACTTCACCCACGAAATCGCACTGCAAATAGCCGCGGCACGGCCGCGCTGGGTCACCGACGATGAGGTCCCTGACGATATTATCGCAGGTGAAAAAGATATCGCTCGCAAGCGTGCGCTGGATGAGGGCAAGCCCGAGAACGTCATCGATCGCATCGTGGAGGGGCGCCTGGAGAAATTCCTTGAAGAGCGCTGCCTTATGCTCCAGCCCTATATCCGTGACGAGGATAAAACGGTTGGGGAATTGGTGAAAGAGATGATTGCCACAACCGGCGAAAATATATCCATTCGCCGTTTCGAACGCTGGGAAGTCGGCGAAGAACTAGAGTAACTGAACGGGCCAACTGATGTTGGCCCGCTTTTTTAGAGCCTGCTTATTGCGAGGGTGATATGACCAAAGCTAAATATGATCGCATATTGCTCAAACTGGGTGGAGAGGTGCTGGCCGGGAAAGATGGATTTGGGATTGATCCAGCCCGGGCTGAAGAAGTAGCCCAAAGAGTGCACAATGTTCGAAACCTTGGGGTCCAGGTAGCGATTGTGATCGGGGCAGGAAACCTGTGGCGTGGGCGTGATGGCATTCAGCGGGGCATGGAACGGGCTACAGCCGACTACATGGGCATGGTGGCAACGGTGATGAACTCTCTGGCGCTGATGGATGCCCTGGAGCGTAGTGATGTGGTCACCCGGGTGATGTCGGCGATAGAAATGCGAGCGGTGGCTGAACCATACATTCGTCGGCGGGCGATCCGTCATCTAGAGAAGGACCGCGTGGTGATCCTGGCTGGCGGTACCGGAAATCCTTATTTTTCAACCGACACTGCGGCAGCGTTGAGGGCGATGGAAGTGGAAGCGGAAATCGTGATCAAGGCTACGAAAGTAGATGGCGTCTACGAAGCGGATCCGGTGAAGGATCCCGACGCCAAACGGTTTGATCATCTCACCTATATCGATGCCCTCAACCGACGCTTAGAAGTCATGGACAGTACAGCCATATCCCTCTGCATGGACAACCAACTCCCGATCCTGGTGCTGGATATGTGGAAATCCGACAGTCTCACGCAAGCGCTCATGGGAGAATCCATCGGTACGGTGATCAGCGACTAATTGTGCGCTGAACTGTGCATATATGGGGTGTTATCAAAAGCATCCATTTCTGTTTACGAGTGATTCGTTGCCTGTCCCCCTCCAGAACAGCGGGACTGCGGTGATCCCCAACTCAGGAAATCAGTTTCACAACGAACCTTCGCAAAAACGACTAAATTGCGCTATGCTTAAAGTTCAAGCCTTCGAGTTAATAAATCTACCCAGGAGATGATTATGGTCAAGGATGCTCTCTCAGAGGCCGAGGATCGCATGAGTGGTGCGATTACTGCACTTGAGGAAGATCTGGCTGCAATTCGAACTGGCCGTGCTTCACCTGCGCTGGTTGAGCGATTAAATATCGATTACTACGATACGCCGACCCCATTGATGCAGTTGGCGACCATCTCGGCGCCCGAGCCACGTCTATTGACCATCCGCCCTTTTGATCCAGCCAGCATTAAGGACATCGAACGCGCCATCCAGAGCTCTGATCTGGGGCTAACCCCAAGCAACGATGGTAAGATCGTGCGTTTGATGATCCCCCCGCTCACCGAAGAGCGTCGACTCGAGCTGGTGCGGGTTGTAAAAAACCGTGCCGAGGAAGCGCGTGTCTCGGTGCGTAATGTGCGGCGGGATACACAAAATGACATACGCGAATTTGAACGCGAGAAGCTGATTTCGGAAGATGATCTGAAGCGCGGCGAGGATGATCTCCAGAAGCTCACGGATAGATTTGTGGAGCAGATCAACTCGATCACCGATCGCAAGGAATCTGAGGTTCTCGAAGTTTAGAAATCACATGGCAGCAAAGAAAAACAAGAACATCGTGCCGGAATCAAATAAAGTGCCTCATCATGTCGCCATCATCATGGATGGCAATGGACGCTGGGCCCGTTCACGAGGATTGCCTCGGTTGGCCGGCCATCGCGCAGGCGTGGATAATCTACGACGTGTGCTTGAGGCCAGTGTCGAGTACGGGATCCAGATTCTGACCATTTATGCTTTTTCTACCGAGAACTGGAACAGACCCGAATCCGAGGTGAAGGGGTTGATCGCGATCCTGGAAGAGGTTATCGATCGCGAATTGCAATCTCTGCATGAAAATGGTGTCCAATTACGGCATATCGGGCGGCTTGAACGGTTGGATCCAAAGCTGCAGGACAAAGTGCGACACGCCATTGCCCTTACCAAGGATAATGACAGGCTGATCCTTAATGTTGCCTGGAATTATGGTGGCAGGGCGGAAATCGTCCATGCAGTTCAGGAAATTATCCGGAAGGGTGTGCCCCCGGATGAAATAACAGAAGAGCTGATCAGCCAGCATTTATACACGAGTGAAAGCCCGGATCCAGACCTCATTATTCGCACTTCGGGTGAGATGCGGGTATCCAATTTTTTGATCTGGCAGGGCGCTTATGCCGAGTTATATATCACCCCGCACTACTGGCCGGATTTCGGTCCGCCAGAGCTGCTCGAAGCCATCGAGGACTTTGCCCAACGTGAACGTCGCTACGGTCAGGTCTCTGACCCAGTAGCCTCTACCTGAGATGCTATTTGAACGGATTGCCATATCGCTGCTCCTGATCCCCTTTGGCATCTGGGTTATCGGGGCCGGAGGATGGTTGTTCACGCTGACGATCATGGCCATTCTCGGTCTGGCTGCCTATGAATACGCCAAACTATTCGAGAATCACGGGTCAAGACCAGCTACACCCATTGTAGTCATCGGTACACTATCGCTCGTGCTGTCACGCTATCTGGTTGCATTCACATACGATAGTGTTTTGCTAGCAGCCCTATTGTTAATCAGCATGACCTGGCACGCGGTTGATTTCGAGAAAGGTGCGCCGCATGCAGGGACCGATTTTGCGCTGACGGTTGCGGGTATCGTCTATGTCGGTTGGTTGGGCTCCTATTTCATCGCGCTGAGACAACTACCCGATGGCGTGTGGTGGTTCATGACAGCGCTTCCAGCAGTGTGGTTGGCCGATTCGGCTGCATATTCCCTGGGCAAACGGTTTGGAAGAAACAAACTGGCGCCCCGTTTGAGTCCGAAGAAAACCTGGGAGGGTTATGTCTCTGGCATCATATTCGGCCCATTGCTCGCAATGGGCATGGTGCTGCTTTGGCGCTTCGGCGCAGGGCCCAATTCGACGATAACGCTGTCAAATGCCTTCATCGTCTGCCTGCTTGTTGCCATCGTCGCCCCTATCGGCGATCTGGGTATCAGTATGCTGAAGCGCCAATTTGGTGTGAAAGATACGGGCACTTTGCTTCCCGGGCATGGTGGGGCTCTGGACCGTATCGATTCTTGGCTCTGGGCAGCTACCCTGGGTTTTTATTTGGTGACCTGGCTGACCTGAACCGGGCCAATGGATGAGGATGATATGAGTGAAAAACCTTCACGCAACCTGGCGTTGGATCTGGTACGAGTTACGGAAGCGGCCTCCCTGGCTGCCGGGCGCTGGATGGGACGCGGCGCCAAGGAAGATGGCGATCAAGCCGCGGTGGATGCCATGCGGGTTGTGCTCAACTCAATTGATATCGATGGTGTCGTTGTCATAGGCGAGGGCGAGAAGGATGAGGCCCCAATGCTGTTCAATGGCGAGCAGTTGGGGTCTGGGAAGGGACCACAAGTAGACATCGCCGTTGACCCGGTGGAGGGAACACGCTTGCTCGCGCAGGGACGCGCCAATTCAGTGGCGACGGTTGCGCTAGCTGAGAAAGGGGCGATGTTTAACCCAGGGCCGTTGGTCTACATGCATAAGATCGCGGTTGGACCGGAGGCCAAAGGGCGCATTGATATCACCGCACCGATCGAGGTCAACCTGAACGCGATCGCAAGAGTGAAGGGTGCAGACGTAGACGACCTTACCGTTGTGATCCTCGATCGGGAGCGCCATACCGAATTGATCGAGCAGGTGCGGCGTACAGGCGCGCGCATTCGGCTGATCACCGATGGTGATGTTGCGGGGGCTTTGATGACCGCCTGGCCTGAGGCCGGCATCGATTTGCTTGTGGGAATCGGTGGGACACCGGAAGGTGTCCTCGCAGCCTGTGCACTGAAGTGCATGGATGGCGAGATCCAGGGCAAGCTCTATGCACGCACAGAGAAAGAAGAAAAGGCGGCGCGCGAGATGGGCTACGACTTCGATAAAGTTCTTTGCATTGATGATCTGGTCTCGAGTGATGACGTCTTCTTCGCCATTACCGGGATCACCGATGGTGAACTCGTTGATGGGGTTAAGTATTTTGGAGCTGGGGCGACGACCCACAGCCTGGTGATGCGCTCGAAAACCGGTACGGTGAGGGAGATCAGGGCAACCCATCGCTGGGATCAACTGATGGCGGTGAGTGAGATCAAGTACGACCTTATCGGTTAGCCGCTGCACCTGTTGACATTGCGCTGCGGTCAACGCTTTTATGAACGCGAGCGAGCATCTCAGGGGAGGAAATCTGGAGAAAATTCTGGCAGGATAGGACAATAGTGTTGCTTGCCCGGTTATAGCCAGCGTGCTATAATTCCAACGTTGTTGAAAATATACTGTCTCCAGACAGTTTCCCCTGTCGTTTGATCCAGAACAGCGAGTACAGATCATCCTCAATTCAAAGCCACCTTATGGTGTTTATCACTTATTTTAGAATCAAGATCACGTAATTGGTTTTTAACCCAATCCCACATGGGAGATTCCATATGAATATTGGACAACTGGAAACGATGACCCTGACCGATTTGCGCGGACTCTCGAAGGATTACGAGATTCAGGGTGCCAGCCGGATGAAAAAGGAAGACCTGATCATCCGGATTATGCAGGCAGATGCGCAAAAGCGAGGCCTGGAGCTGCGCGGCGGGGTGCTCGAGATCATGAATGAAGGCATGGGCTTTCTGCGCGCGGATCACTATCTACCCGGGCGGAACGACATCTATGTCTCGCAATCGCAGATCCGCCGTTTCGGGCTCCGCACCGGGGACATGATCATCGGGCAGATCCGGCCCCCAAAGGACACCGAGAAGTACTTTGGACTGCTGCGGGTAGAGTCGATCAACGGCATGGATCCGGAGGAAGCCAAGAACCGCCCGCGTTTCGAAGAGCTGACCCCGATTTTCCCGGAGGAGCGTTTTGACCTGGAAACGGATCGATTTACCCTCACCACCCGCTTGCTCAATCTCATCGCACCCATTGGAAAGGGGCAGCGTGGTTTGATCGTCTCGCCGCCGAAGGCGGGTAAGACAACTGTGTTGAAGCAAATTGCCAACGCGATCTCCATGAAGTATCCCGAAGTCCATTTGATGGTGGCGCTCATTGGTGAACGTCCAGAAGAGGTCACGGATATGGATCGCTCGGTGGATGCCGAGGTGATCGCCTCGACCTTTGATGAGCCGGTGGCTTCGCATGTGCGTGCGGCCGAGATGGCCCTAGAACGGGCGAAGCGTTTGGTGGAATGCGGGAAAAATGTCGCCATTTTGCTCGATTCGATCACACGCCTATCGCGTGCCTATAACCTGATGGTCACCCCCTCCGGCCGCACATTATCCGGTGGGATCGATCCAGCTGCGCTCTACCCGCCTAAGCGCTTCTTTGGTGCAGCCCGCAATATCGAGGATGGCGGGTCCTTGACGATCATCGCCACCTGTCTGGTCGATACCGGTTCGCGTATGGACGATGTCGTCTATGAGGAATTTAAGGGAACCGGTAATATGGAACTTCACCTCTCCCGGAAACTCCAGGAGCGGCGTGTCTTCCCGGCCTTCGATATCGATCGGTCTTCCACGAGGCGCGAGGAATTGTTGCTCGGGCCGGATATCACACAGCGCGTGTGGTTGGTGCGGCGTATGTTTGCCCAATTGGTCGATGCACCTGACAGTTCAGGTATGGACATAACCACCGCCACCGAAGCAATCCTGCACCGGATGGCACAAACCGAGAACAATATCGAATTCCTCGAAACGCTGACAGAGGATTCTTTTTAGACCGACCGTCAAAATTCTGATGGCCTCAAGCGCGCTCAATGTGCAGCGCATGCTTTCTGGCAGATCAGTGATGGACTACGCGGCCGGGAAGGTGGCTCATTGACGCTGCCATATGCGGCTGATATGATTCATAGGATTTCCTATGTCAGATATCTCAACGCCAACGCCTAATGGCAATATGAATGGTGGTTCAGGTCCGGCACACTTGTGGCGCCGGCTGGGCTTATGGGTGAGCATCGCCAGAGTCACCCTGCGTGATCCTTTGCTGCGATTCGCGGGTCATCTCACCGTGCTTGCTGTCATTGCGCTGGGCATTTGGTTGGTGCGATTGGGGTGGGACACCCTGCCGGCGGCTGCTGCCAACGGAGAAGGGATCCAACAAGAGGTTGCTCCCTCATCGGCCGCTGTGGAAGCCCTGGTGAGCGGCCCTGCTATCCGCAGCATGAATTTACCCCCCTACTCAATCAATGAAAGCGGGCTTGGCGGCGTGGCGCGTAACGCCATGCTGCATACCGTCTTTCCTGAACGACCCCGCCTGGATATCATCACGTATATCGTCAAGGCGGGCGACACCTTGTTTGGTATTGCCGAGAATTTTAACCTGAAACCCGAGACGATCTTGTGGGGCAATTTTGATCTGCTTCAGGATGACCCCCACCGGTTAGCCCCGGATCAAGCGTTGAACATCCCCCCGGTGGACGGGACCCTGTATGAGTGGCACGAAGGTGATGGCCTGAACGGGGTTGCGAGTTTCTTCGGAGTAGAGCCGGAAGATATTCTCCAGTGGCCCGGGAATGAACTTGACCCGGGCATGGATCCGCAGAACCCGGAGATTGAGGCTGGCAAGATGTTGATCGTGCCGGGCGGGCGCAGGGAATTGATCAGTTGGAGTGCGCCGCGCATCACGCGTGGTAACCCTGCCGTTGCGAAAATCCTCGGCCCAGGCGCCTGCGGTTCGATTGTCGATGGTGTTGTGGGGGCCGGGACCTTTATCTACCCAACAACGACAACCTACCTGTCAGGGTTCGATTACAGCTCCGTTCATGCCGGCATCGACCTTGCGGGAAGCACCGGCAACGCCATCTTCGCCTCGGACAGCGGTGTCGTGGTCTACTCCGGTTGGAACGACTGGGGCTACGGGTATGTCGTCGTACTGGATCACGGTACCGGCTGGCAGACGCTCTACGCGCACCTGAGCACGATCAATGTAGGCTGCGGACAGTCGGTGATCCAGGGGGATGTGATTGCAGGTATGGGCAGCACGGGCAACAGCAGCGGCCCCCACCTGCATTTCGAGATGATGCATGACTCGTACGGCAAGGTGAATCCCTGGCTCTATCTTCCCTGAACGACAGTGCGGGGAGTTTGCCACGACCACCTACGACAGGTGGTCTTTTTGTTTAAGCAGTTGAGCGTGTCCTGGCTTTGATCTACAATGAGTGGGCGAGCCAGCCCTGACCCAGCATCCCCAACCGAGGCTCCTTTTGATGTCAAAGTTGTACGCCCCTTATCGAAGTAGAAGGACCGATGCCCCCAGCCGGGGGCTTTGTGCCGTATTTATCAAGCAGGAGGCCCTATGATGAACGTTGTGCAAGAGGGCGTGGGACCCTTAATCCAGCCGCCGGATCTGAACGCGTTTCGTGCCTGGAATCGGGAAAAACCCAAGGCGATGATCGATAAGCGCATGACCGAAGCTGAGGCGGTTGAAGCCTTCATCCATGATGGTGATTATATTGGCACCGAGCTCTATGGCACGGTTCGCTGTCCCCAATCGCTGGTGAACGAAATTGTGCGGCAGGGGGTGAAGGATTTGCGCGTGGCCGGCCAGGGCGTCTACGAATTGGATATCCTGCTCGGGGCGCAGCTGGTGAAGGCGCTGGATATCACCTACATCGGGATGGAAGTGTATGGCGTTTCGAACTGCCTGCGGCGTGAGGTGGAGAGCGGTCGGGTGGAGACCTGCGTGGAGTGGAGCAATGCTGCCATCGCCTGGCGTTTCAAAGCGGCGGCGATGGGGGTGCCGTTCCTGCCTGTGCGATCGATGCTGGGCACAGACACACTAGCCTACAGTTCAGCCAAAGTCATAGAATGTCCATTTACCGGGGATCTGATGTGCTTGCTGCCGGCATTGATCCTGGATGTGGGCTTGATCCATGTGCATCGTGCGGATCAGTTCGGTAACGCACAGATCGATGGCATCACAGGCTTTGGTGCTGAGCTGGCGCGGGCATCGAAACGTTTGATCGTCAGCACTGAGGAGATTGTCCCGACCGAAGAGATCCGGTCTAACCCTGAGAAGACGATCATCCCCTACTACCTGGTCGATGCGGTGGTCGAGGCGCCGTTCGGCTCGCATCCGGGTGAGATGTGCTACGTCTACGAGCGCGATGAGGACCAGATCAAGGAGTGGATCGAGGCTTCAAAGAATGAAGAAACGACGAAGGCATACCTAGAGAAGTACATCTTCGGCGTGAAGGACCATGCGGCGTACAGCAAATTGGTAGGAGAAGAACGGCTGGCAGAGCTCAAAGCATTGGTGCCGGGGAGGTGAGCAGATGAGCGCACAGGAATATAACCCCAACGAGTTGTTGATCTGCACCGCCTCGCGCTTGATGCCGGACAATACGACCGCCTTTATCGGGACGGGTATTCCCATGCTGGCGGCCTCGCTTGCGCAGAAGATGCATGCGCCGAATCTCGTGGCGATCTTCGAGTTTGGTGGCACGGGCGCGATCCTGGACGATCTGCCGTTAGCTGTCGGGGAACGGCGCACCTTCCACCGCGCGGTTGCCGCTTCCGGCATCCTGGACATCGTCGAGACCGCCCAGCGCGGCTTTATTGAATATGGCTTCCTCGGCGGGGCGCAGATCGACCCCTACGGCAACCTGAACAGCACGGTGATCGGGGAGCATGATTCACCTAAGGTGAGGCTACCGGGCAGTGGTGGCGGAAACGACGTCGGTTCACACTGCTGGCGCACGATCGCCATCATGCGCCACGATTCACGGCGGTTTATTGAGAAGGTCGATTTCATCACCACACCCGGGGATCTGAGTGGACCCGGGGCACGCGAGAAAGCTGGCTTGCCGCCGGATACCGGGCCCTATCGTGTGGTGACGACGCTGGCGGTGATGGGCTATCATCCCGAGAGCAAGCGCATGATGCTGCTGGCAACGCAACCTGGGGTAACGGTCGAACAGGTGGTCGAGAACACCGGTTTTGAGCTGCTAATGGCGGATGAGATCGATAGCAGTCCCCCGCCAACGGAAGAGGAGCTGCGATTGCTGAGAGATGAGGTTGACAAGGATAAGTACTATATCTAAACACGTAATTCGTGAAGAAAGACCCCCGCATCATCCTGGGGGTCTATTTATTTTTACATATTGTCGTTGGGGATTAACCCTTTAGGATCAGCCGATCATAAACAAAGGCTGCCACTGCACCACCGGCAAGTGGTCCTACGAAGTAGATCCAGATGGCACTGAAATCACCCATGGCGATCGCGGGGCCGAAGCTGCGCGCCGGGTTCATTGATGCGCCGGTGAGGGCGCCGCCCATCAAGATATCCATCGTGAGGACAAAGCCGATCGCCAGGCCAGCGGCGTTGCCGTTGCGGTTGGCGACCGCCGTGCCGAAGACGGCAGTGACGAGAAAGAAGGTCAGAACTGCTTCGAGCACGACTGCCTGGGTTACAGTAATACTGGCTGCGGGGAGAGTCATGCCGAGGTTCCCTGTTGTGCCGATGATGAAGCGCAGGACAAAGCCACCAAGAGCGGCGCCGATAAATTGGGCGATCCAGTATTGCACGGCGTCGGCCCAGCTGGTTTTACCAGTAACCGCAAGACTGAAGGTGACCGCCGGGTTGACGTGTGCGCCGGAAATGGCGCCCCAGGCGTAAATGATAACCATTAAGGCCACACCATGTGCCAGGGCGACGGCGACGATACCGCCACCATTTGATGCAGCGAGTGCCCCGGCGCCAGCGCCGATAAAGATCAGGGTAAACGTACCGATGAGCTCGGCGAGAAAGGGCTTAGTATTCATCTGTTCCTCCGTAGGTTTCCAGAGGCTATAACCCCACTCATCCTCGACCGTATCGATGGTAAATTAAAAACCGCACCGAAGAGGATGCGGTTCCCAGACGCGCCCACCACGACATGCCCGCCCCGGTCTTTATTGGGGAACTGTGGCGGACGGCTGTGGAATCAGCAATGAGAACAAAAAACCGCACCCTGTAGATGCGGTCTTCAAGGCGCGCCCGGCAGGACTCGAACCTGCGGCCCCTTACTCCGCAAGCAAGTGCTCTATCCGCTGAGCTACGGGCGCGTGTTTATTGGCTTGCGGGCCTCATTATACCCGAAATCATT
>JBFFMI010000034.1:0-16922 GCA_041554155.1 Anaerolineales bacterium | reverse complement strand
TATCGCCCTCCCCACCGAAGTATCTTCTAGGTACCTGCTACCGGTCCCTTGCTGGCTTTCATACTAATTTAGTCAGGTCCTCAGCTGTACGCTGCATCTCAAGGAAAACAAGCCCGAGTTTAGCTTGTTTTCGTGCCAGTACGGTCAACACCGCGTCATGCCCGATCGCCGATAAAAGGACATAGCCCTCATCACCATGAATGTAGGCAACGTCGAGCCCGCCCCGACCGAGTTCACCCGAGATGCGCTCTCCCAGACTCAGCATTGCCGCAGACATCGCTGCGACTCGATCCTCTTCTACATTCGTCGGGAGTGCAGCGGCAATCGTTAAGCCATCGACACTCACAACAGCAGAAGCTTCAACGTCCGGTGTGTTTCCTTGTAATTCGCGCAATCGCGCGACCATGGCATCTACAGTTTCTTGATCCATCAGTCCTCGAAAATTTCTATCCAGTTGAACCCGGAAAGTCTACCATAGGCCCGAGATTCGAAGCAAGCTTACAGTAGTCCTGGGTAAGCAATGTCGCCTGAAACGACGTTGGGTGATTGCATTTCAGTCTGCCAGAAGACCGGGTAAAAGTTCGACCCGCAGCGTGCGATTGTCGAGATCAATTTCTTTGATCACAGGGGCAATGGCCGGAATGAGGATTTCTTTCCCTTCCGCCGTCTGCACAACATAGACATCATTTGCGCCTGTTTCCAGGATCCTGGTGATCTCTCCCAAAGATTCGCCGTCCATCGTGCTCACCATCATTCCCAGGATTTGCCAGTAGTAATATTCCCCCTCTGGAAGCGGGTCGACTTGATCGAAGGGAATGCGAAGCTCCATTCCGCGGTAGCGCTCAGCCTGTTCGCGAGAATTACAGCCTGCTATCTGGGTTAGATAACGGTCACGATGGGGTCGGATCTGAAGAACTGTCACCTGCTCGGGCGGCGCACCCAGAAGCACCACTGACTCTGGCTCTATCGATCGAATCATGGGAGAGAGCGCCTCCAGGATCAACGCTCCACGTATCCCGTGAGGACGCACAACACGCCCAACAACCAGATGTTCCGGTGGTTGCTGGGCGCGTTTATTATCGTGCATGGGGGGATAGATGGTCTCGTCTGCTAGTTGATATCCAGACTGGCGTGACTACCGTTACGGATCGCCGCTACACGAAGGAGCGTCCGCATGGCATTAGCCACCCGCCCTCCTCGCCCTATTACGCGACCCATATCTTCTTCAGCTACCGTGAGCTCCAGGTGTATCTCACGCCCACGATTCTCCTCCGATACCCAAACTTCTGTTGGGTCATCTACCAGCGACTTGGCTATAAACTCAATCAAAGATTTCAAGGTCTCTATCCCTTTGCGAGAAGATCCAGATTATTTCTCTTGCTCCGGCTCGTCTTCGGCGTCCGCTTCTTCATCGGTTTTCTCTTCCGAGTCAGCATCTTCTTCGGATGAATCGGTACTGTCTTCAACTGCAGGGTCAGATTCTTCTTCAGCTTCTACCTCAGTAGCTTCTGCTTCCGATGCTTCCGGGGCGTCTGCTTCCTCAGTAGCTTCTGCTTCCGATGCTTCCGGGGCGTCTGCTTCCTCAGTTGATTCCTCAACCTCGGCCTCTGCCGCAGCGGATTCTTCTTCCGAAGCTTCCTGGGCATCTGCCTCCTCGGTCGAATCCTCAACCTCAGCTTCTGCCTTTGGCTCCTCTGCTGCGTCGGCTTCTTCAGGTGCTGCGGCTTCCTCTTCTGTGGAAGTCTCTTCTGCTACAGCCTCCGGGGTTTCCTTTGCCGCCTTCTTCGACTTCTTCTTCTTGCTCTTTCCAAAAAGGTCATCGCGTCGTGTGCGCGGGTCTACTTCTGGAAGGGCCTTCTTCGCTTCTTCAAGCAATTTCTCAATCGATTCCCCGTGCTTGAGGCGTTCCCAACGATCCCAGGTCCCAAGGGCACGCAGTGCCTGGGTAACGGCATTGCTGGGCTGTGCACCATTCTTCATCCAGTGGAAGAGGCGCTGCTCATCCACTACAACCGTAGAAGGCTCGGTGCGCGGATTGTAGTGACCGAGGATTTCCAGGAAGCGACCATCTCGAGGAGCTTCTTTCTCGGCTGCAACAATACGATAGCTGGGCTGGTTTCTTGAGCCAACCCGGCGTAGACGAATTCTTACCATTGTAATTTTCCCTCGTATTCTTTCTTATATGCGATCTACGAATGCAACTGACCCTTGAGGGGGTGGTCTTGGAAGGAAGACCGGGATCCAGGTGGATTCGCAGGTACTATTTTACCGCAGCATTCGGCCAATATCAGGAAAACCTCTTTTTCCCAGTTGTTTCATCATTTTCTGCATTTGACGGAATTGGCGAAGCAGCTGATTTACTTGCTGGACTGTTGTTCCAGATCCAGCCGCGATTCGCCGCTTTCGACTGGCGTTAAGGATTTCGGGGCGACTGCGTTCTTGCGCAGTCATCGACGACAGGATGGCCTGTGTGTGCTTGAGCTGGCGTTCTGCCGCTTGAGTATCGATATCCGCTATCGCCCCCGAGGCTCCAAGCGGTAGGCTTTCGAGGAGTTTCCCCAATGAGCCCATCTTGCCAACGGAAGCGATTTGCACGGCAAAATCATCCAGAGAAAACGCCCCCTTCAGCAGCCTGTCAGCCTGCCGTGCTGCCAATTCTGATTCGATACTTTCTTCCGCACGCTCAATCAGGGTAAGGACGTCGCCCATGCCCAGAATCCTTGAGGCCAGGCGTTCTGGATCGAACCTCTCCAGTGCTTCGCGTCGCTCCCCTGTCCCGACGAATTTTATGGGTACAGACGTGACAGAACGCATAGAAATCGCCGCGCCGCCTCGTGCGTCCCCATCAGCCTTGCTCAAGATCAGGCCAGAGATCGGTAATTGTGAAGAAAAACCCAGCGCGATGTTGAGCGCTTCCTGCCCGGTCATTGCATCCGCAACAAGGATCACTTCGCTCGGGTTAACAAGCTTCTGGATCGCATCGAGCTCCGCCATCATCTCATCATCAATTTGTGAACGTCCGGCGGTATCCAGGAGCACAACCGAGGCACCGGCTTCCCTGGCCTGCTGGATCCCCTGCTCACAGAGACGAGGTGGGTCGAGGTCAGCATCTGAATAAACCCGGACACCGAGCTCATCGCCGAGACGCTCTAATTGATCTACCGCCGCAGGTCGGTATGGATCTGCGGCTACCATCCATACCCGCTCGCCGCCTTTCTTTAATTGCATCGCTAATTTCGCTGTGGTGGTGGTCTTTCCAGATCCCTGTATTCCCACAAGCATGATTACACGTGGTTTCGGCCCTTGCAGGATTAAAGGTTCAGCGGGTCCAAGTGTGTTGATCAGCTCTTGATGGATAATTTGTATGACCTGCTGACCGGGATTCAACGACCGGGAGACCTCTTCTCCAAGCGCCTTCTCGCGAACGGATGCGATCAGGTCCTTCACAACCTGGAAATGGACATCCGCATCCAACAACGCCAACCTGACATCGCGCAGCGTGTCCTCGATATCTGCAGGTCGCAGCTTCCCGCGTCGACGAAGCTGCTTGAAAACCGCTTGAAGATTGGATGCTAATGATTCGAACACTTCCGTTATCTCCAGGATAATGAAGCCGCCGATCGGTCTGCTAAATCGCAGGATCCGCCCGGCGGATGAATGCTTCATTTAATCGACCATGCGAGGGCATTGTAGCTTGCGCAAGAGGGTCGGTCAAGGGATCGAACTTGCTTTAACAGCATCGAGCACCAGCTTGCCAATATCGGCTGCCTCGTTTGGATCCCCAGATTCGAGGACGACGACGATAGCATAATTTCCCACGAGACCTTTTGTGCCACCCAAGAACCATCCCAACTCCTCACCCCCAATCGCCCGTGCTTCATATCCATAATGCTCTCCATTAGCCAGCGCAGTGAGAAGATTTGTCGTCACATTTTCAGGAATCACTTTAAGGGGAGTAGGTCTTTCACCGAATTGCCTCCACTCCGCTTCAGGCGATCTGTAAGCATCGACGACCCGTACTTCAGGCAGGGTCCCAGCGGAGAATAGCGGGGATAGCGCGCGCGCCAGCTGCAGCGGGGAGACGGTCAGGGAGGATTGACCGATAGCTGCCATGCCGAGCTCATCTGGCTCGCTGACCCTTGCACTCAAAACTTCGTCGAGCCCCAGTGCTGCCTCAGGCCGGTATGACAATCCAAAGCTATCTATCATGCTGTTAAAGCTTCCTATGCCGAGTTCTCTAACCAGGTTTTGGAGAGGGCCAGGACACGCGTGTTGCAACACCTCAATGTAATCCGAGTTGCTCGCCGTATCAGGCAAGGAGGCACATCGAAGCAATGCCCCGTCAATGGAGACCGGTTGCTCGATCTGTGCGAGGTTTGTTTCGAGCTCGATGACATCATCGGCTAGCGCCCAGGCGATAATCAGCGGGGCAAGCGTTGTGCCCGGTTGGTACTGCCCTTGAATAGCCCGGTTGAGCAAAGGTGATGCCGGGTCACCAATTAGTTCTGACCAATCGCGCTCGATCAGGTTCGGATTGTAACTCGGAGAGCTGGCCGCACTTAATACATCACCCGAATCAGCATCGATCACGACAATCGCTCCACGATGCGGATGGATCGCTTCCATGCTTGCGCGCTGTAAAGCAAGATCAAGCGTCAGGCGCACATCGGATCCCGCCGGAGAGACCCCACGAGTTAGCACACTCCAGTTAACTTGCCAGAGATCCTCGTTCTCCATCCCGCGCAATACACCATCAAGTGATGCTTCAATGCCGGCCTGCCCATAAGGAAATCGATCATACCCAAGCAGGGGTGCAACAGAAGGTTCCGTGTACACACGTTCGAATGATCCGATGCTCCCGATGGTCTCTGCCAGGATCGTTCCACTGCGATCAACAATGCTTCCACGAGGCGAGAAACGGCTGTCCAGGGCAATGCGAGGATTATCCCCTCGTGAGAGCAAATCGGATGACTCCACTAGTGTCCACCGGGTCAGCGCCACGGCGATAACAGCAAGGGTCGCGGCCATCCCCAGGTTTAGCGTTTGAAGCGGTTGGCGGAAACGTGGGTGCGTATCACCAGATTTTGAGAGCAACAGGAGAATCCCCAGACTCAGCGAGCTCATCAGCAGGGATGTCCCTCCGTAGGAGGTGAATGGCAGCGTGATCCCCACAAGAGGGAATACCCGTAGGTTACCCCCGATGATCAACATGGTTTGCAGGCCGATCGAAAATGTCAGGCCAGCTTGAAGCAAGGCTGCAAACGGATCCTGCTGCTTCAGGACCCCCAGCATTAGGCGTGAGAGCCAAAGGCCCCATAAACCGAGAAGGGTCAGGCCAGCCAAAAGCCCATGTTCTTCTATGATGGCTGTGAAAATAAAATCTGTGTGAATAGCCGGCACGAAACCAGGGAATCCCAGCCCCATGCCTCGCCCGAACAAGCCTCCCGAGGCTAGTGTGATCAGCGATTGAATGATTTGGTAAGAGCCGCCCAGCGGGTCAGCAAAGGGGTTCAGCCAGGCCTCGATCCGCACTCTAACGACATCAAACAAGACAGCGCCCAACCATCCACCCAACAACCCTGCCCCACCGGCAAAAAATAAAATCTTCCAGCTTTTCGTCACGAGATAGAGCAGCATCGTCAGCAGCGCGAGGAAGAGCATACCGGTTCCAAGATCACGCTGTACAACGAGCAAAAGGAAGGAAAGGATCCAGATCAGAAGTAGGGGGAGCCAATTCTTTAGGGTCCACTTGCCACTTCTCATACGCTCAAAAGGAAGTCGATCAGCGAGGTAGGCTGCCAGGAAAGCAACCAGGAATAATCTCAGTGCTTCTGACGGTTGAAAGTAAAAACCACAACAGCCTAGCCAAAGCCTGGGAGATCCACCACCTGGGTGTGTCCCCAATAACAACGTTAGCCCCATGAGCAGAAGGCCTGTCGTGACCCAGATGTAACGGTAGCGGCGGATCCAGTTTAAATCTTTTCCAAATCGCAGAAGAAGATAGATGCTACTGATCGCCAGGAAGAACCAACCCGTTTGGCGGAGCCCGAAGGCGGGATCCAGTCGCCAGATGGTAAGCATCCCCCACCCCATAAACAACATGGGAATGGGGAGCAGCAAGGGATCACGCAGGGAATTGGATCGGGCAAGCACATTTCGCAGCAGGAGGGCACCCAGCAACCATAATAGTAGTACGCCCCAATGTGCCCAGCGATCACCAAATTGCTGCCAGCTACTAAAGCGAGCTGCGCTTGAAAGTGAGAGGCTTGCCGCCATAAGCAGCAAAAACACGAACGCGAGGCTGAGGAGAACAGCCTCGCGGCGGCTTATCTGCTCTATGCGTTCATTCAAGGTAGCGTTCAACAAGGGGTGCTAACCTCTTGAGCGTTTCTGGGGGAATATCATCTTTGCGGGTCGATAGTGCTGCCTGAAGAGCATTCTGGCAGCTACAGGTTCGTTCCGCCGGAAGTTGCTCAAGGAGATTCAGGATTGCTCGTTGTGCTAATTGGGTATTCTCTTTGACGATACCAAATACCATATCGGCGGTTACCGGTTCTTCACTGTGATGCCATACGTCATAATCTGTCACATGGGCCATCACGCTGTAGCACATCTCGGCTTCACGCGCCAGAAATGCCTCTGGAGAGGTCGTCATGCCTATTATCGACATCCCCCATGCGCGGAAGGTATTTGATTCGGCACGCGTCGAGAAACGTGGCCCTTCTATCGTTATGTAGGCTCCTCCCATATGCGCAGTGCCGGATACCTTGTTGACACTATCGAAAACGAATTGGGAAAGTTCAGGACAGAAGGGATCGGCGACGCTCAGATGTGCTACAAGCCCGCCCTCGAAGAAACTAGCCGACCGGTTGGTCGTGCGATCGAAAAGCTGATCGGGAACCACGATTTCTCCCGGAACGTAATCCTCACGCAACGAACCACACGCGCTGATCGAGATCACCCGTTCCACCCCCATTGATTTCAGTGCATATATATTTGCACGGTAGTTGACCTCCGAGGGTGAATACGTATGGCCAATCCCATGCCGGGCGAGGAATGCGACCGCTTGACCGGCTATTTCCCCCACAATGATCTCAGAGCTGGGTTTCCCGAAAGGTGTCTCGAGCGCAAGAGAATCAAGCACCTTGATCCCATCCAGGGCATATATGCCCGAACCACCTATGATCGCTACACTTGGCTTTACATCCATGGCGCCTCCTTACGAAAGCGTTCGATTGCCATCTTAGCATACCTATTGGGAGCGATTTCCGATGCGGAGACCAAAACCCAATCTGGGCACACATCCAATGTCCAGATCCAGATTTATGTTGTGAATGCCACATCCCCCAACGGAATTTCCTCCGCCAGCTGTAGAGTTGCTGCCCCAACCAGGATGCGATCCTCGAGCGTAACAATCAACGGGCCTTCAATTGGATGGTCATTCACGAAAGTGCCGTTGCGGGAGCCTACATCGTCCAGAAGCCACTGGCCTCCCGTGAAGGTGATCCTGGCATGATGTGCTGATACACGCTCATCCGAAAGGACGATTGTGTTATCCGCCGCCCGGCCAATCAAATTAACTGCTTTTAATCGGTGGCCGTGGATCAGGACTTCACCCTGATATTCAAGAGCATAGATCTCGGGAATTAGGGAATCGATGGTGGTCGGCTTTGGCAGGCTGCGCCAGATCAGGTAAAGCGCGAATCCAAAGAAACCATAGAGAACGAGTGCCATGAGCACTCGAAAAATCAGGAGTAAAATTTCCGGGTTCATGAGTCTTCGTCGTTGTCGCGAGGAATAACTCGAGTTCTCTGATCGCCTGAGGGTTTTGGCGGGAAAGGCGGTGAGTAGGCAGGCGTCTCATCCGGCGGGCCTCCAGGATCTTCACCATAAACCAGGCGAGTGCCGGCTAGCTCGACCACATCTCCCGTTTGAAGGACATGTTGATTAACGGCCCTACCATTTATCTGTGTGCCTGCTGATGACCCGAGATCAAAGATCTCGAACCGGCCATTCCGGATGCGGATCTGGGCATGGGTCCGTGAGACACGCGGGTCATCCAGAATAAGGTGGTTATCCAAGCGGCGACCGATGTTTACGACGGGGCGATCCAGTGGAAAATGTCGGTTGCCTTCCACGATCAGGTACGCACCAGAAGGCAAGGCACCCGGGTTTGTTTTTGGTTCACGCTGCATCGCCTGCGTGAACTCCAGCGGCGCGGTACTATGCCAGGCAACTACACGCAACGCTCTTGGTTGGAGCGTTGGATCGACCGCGATGGTCACCACCGGGTCACGAAAAACAAGGTATCCGCACTCACGGGCAACTTCGAGCAATCCTTGCGCAAGAACACCGTGGATATCTGGGGCATTTTCGAGTAGCTTCTGTGCATCTTGCGGGTGAAAAGTCAGGGCATATTTATCAGGTGCGAAGGGCTTGCCTTCTTCCGTACGCCTCACGCCTTCATTCAGTGCCCGGGCCAGCTGAGCTGCCACATCGATTGCGGAGATTTGAATGCCAATCAGGCGCGAAAGCGCGCCTTCAACGAATTGCTCGATCCGTTCTTCTATCCGATCGAGTGGGTTTGCCATTTGTGCGAATCCCCCTCAACGCTACTCAAAGTGTCGAGCCACACCGCAACCCTAGCGTCCAAACTTCTTGGTTGAGATGTCCTTGATCACCTTCAGATCGAGTGGAGTCTCAAATTCTCGATCCAGTTCAGGCTCGGATATCGGTGAATAGGGCGGAGTGGCATCCGGTGGGCCGCCCCTGTCCTCACCATAAATAAGCTCGCTCGTGGCAATCGTGATGATGTCGCCTGGTTTTAAGTAGTGCTCCATCACCCTGTGGCCATTCACCCTTGTACCCGCCGTGGAATCAAGGTCCTCAAGCAGGTAGTGGCCATGTTTTGCGACCAGGT
This sequence comes from Anaerolineales bacterium, assembly GCA_041554155.1. Lineage (GTDB taxonomy): Bacteria > Chloroflexota > Anaerolineae > Anaerolineales > E44-bin32 > E44-bin32. Next base: position 8,002 of record JBFFMI010000034.1, on the reverse strand, counting down.
GCAGGTGTACTCGCGAAACATGCGGATCGTCTAATACCAGATCATTGTCCAGTCGGCGGCCAACCGTGATCCGAGGGCTATTGAATTGAAAATGACGTTTGCCATTCACAATCAGAAATGCGCCGGACGGCGGGCGGTCTGTATCGCCTTCCTTAATATCGATAGACTCTTGCATGCCCAGTGGGTTTGTGCTGTGCCAGGCGATAACACGTACCGCTTGAACATCCAGAGTTGGATCTGTTGCCATCGTGATGTGAGGTTTCAGAGCGAACTGAAAATGCGCCCCTCGTACGGCGTTCTCGACATCAAAAGCGAGTTTTGCCTGCATTTCTTCCGACCAATAATTCTGCCCAAGAAAATTATCGGGGTGCACAGTAAGCGTGAATTGATCAGGGGCGTAGGGACGTCCCTTTGAATCAATTCGAGCAGTGCCCGTCACCTCCACTGCAAACTGCCTGGCGATCATTTCAACGGGGAGATTGATCACCTGGTCTGACTCGAAGGTATTCTTGAGCGAATCCTTCAGATTCGCCGTAATTTTTTCTACGCTTGGATCCATCGTCATGATTATACCTTCCGCGTTTCAGGTGTTGGAAGGGCAATTCGTACTATACTGAGGGTATGAAAACCGATTCGATCGAGGAAATCGAGCATACAGCGGATGTAGCCATCAAAGTCAGTGCCCGAGAGCTACAAAGTTTATTTGTCCAGGCTGCCGTGGGGATGACCAAGCTTGTTGGAGAGATGGACACAGACTCCACAATCATCAACCGAGTGATCACCCTCCAGTCAGCTGATATCGAAACATTGCTGGTTTGTTGGCTCGAAGAAATCCTTTTCATCCTCGAATCCGAAAATTTATTGCTGGTCAACGCCCAGGTCCAGTTACCTAGCAAAACACAACTCTTGTCAACCGTCGGGCTGCTCCCAGCCATAGAACGCTGGAAGGAAATCAAGGCCGTTACCTACAATGATCTTCAGATCCTTGAAACCTCAGCGGGTTTTGAAGTCACGATCGTGTTCGATGTTTAGGCAACGGGAGCTCACATGAAGATCCGTAAACAGGATATGACAAGGCTGGATGAAACATGTTGGGAAATCCCAACGAGCTATCGCGATGATATGAACGTGGCTGTAAGAATTTTCGCCAGCGACGATCTGTTGGAGCAGGCACTTAACGACAAATCTCTTCTGCAAGCAGTAAATGCTGCCACCCTTCCCGGCCTGGCTGGCCCCGTACTTGTTATGCCCGACGTCCACCAGGGGTATGGATTCCCCATTGGTGGTGTTGCAGCGACAACTCTGCCCTCGGGCATCATCTCCCCTGGAGCAATCGGTTATGACATCAATTGTGGAGTCCGCTTACTTGCCAGCCAGATTCCATTGGACCGGGTGGAGAGTAGTTTGCCTGACCTCGCAATCGCCCTCGATAGCCATTGCCCCAGCGGTGTTGGTGTGGGCGGGAGCGTTCGGCTCAACAATAAGGAACTGGAAAAGGTATGCCGTGAGGGTGCGGGGTGGGCATTGAAAAACGGTTTCGCCACCCGGGAAGATCTGATTCGCACAGAGGAGAACGGTTGTATCTCTGGGGCTTTACCTTCGGCAGTGAGTGGGCGAGCCAAGAAAAGGGGGCTGGGTCAGATCGGCACGCTGGGGGCTGGCAACCACTTTATCGAAGTTGACGTTGTGGAGCAGATCTTCCATCCTGAGGCTGCCCACGCCATGGGCTTACAGGAAGGCATGCTGGCCGTGCAAATCCACTGCGGATCTAGAGGTTTCGGCCATCAAATATGTTCCGATTACGTCCGTGAATTCCAGACAGCGGTCAAGCGGTACGGTATTCGGCTGCCGGATCGTGAGCTCGTTTGCGCCCCGCTTGACTCCCCTGAAGGCAAGCGCTACCTGGCGGCGATGGCTTGCGCGGCCAATTATGCCTTTTGCAATCGACAGGTCCTCGCGCATCTTGCGCGGCGCGCCTTCGAACAAGCTCTGGCTGGCCAAGTGAGTAACTGGGAACTCAGGCAGGTTTATGACATCGCCCACAACATGGGCAAGATTGAGGACCATGAAATTGATGGAAAACGAGTCAGCGTGTGCGTTCATCGCAAGGGCGCTACCCGTGCTTTTGGACCAGGCTATGCAGGACTACCGCAGGAGTATCAGCCCTTTGGTCAACCCGTGCTAATCCCCGGCAGCATGGGCACCGCCTCCTGGGTGCTGCTGGGCACGGAGGGCAGCATGGCGAGGTCGTATGGATCGACCTGCCACGGGGCAGGCCGGGTTATGAGTAGGAAACAGGCGAAACGGGAGATATGGGGAGAGGATTTACGGCAGCGACTGGAGAGCCAGGGGATTCGAATTCGCGCCGGCTCGCTCCCAGGTCTTGCCGAGGAAGCCCCCCAGGCGTACAAGGATGTCGACCAGGTCATCGAGGTCGTGACAAAGGCTGGTATTGCCTCCAAGGTGGCTCGGTTGACCCCCGTAGTTGTGATCAAAGGCTAAAGGGGGAAGAACAGCCCTGCAAGGTACATCAAAGCCACCTTAACGGTGGCTATGACGTAGGAAGCAATAAGGATCTACGTTTAATCAGGGGGTAATGCGTAGAAATTTGCGTTTGCCTACACGCAATATCGCCGGTTCCACAAGTTCAATGACCCGATTCGGATCTTCCACGACCTCGTCTCCCAATCGAACTCCACGCTGTTCGATCAGGCGCCTACCCTCGCTCCGGCTGGAAGCGAGCTTTGTCTTGACCAACAAATCCAGGATACTCTCACCAGCAGTAAGAGTATGCTCCGGCATGTCTTCTGGTACATCTCCCTGTTGGAAAATGCGACGAAAGGCATCTTCGGCTTCCCTGGCCTCTTCTGCGCCGTAGAAGGCCTCGACGATCTCTCTTGCCAGTGCCATCTTCGCATCCCTTGGGTGCATTTCCCCAGAGGAAAGCTGGGATTCAATCGCATCAATCTCCTTGGGGGTCCAGCGTGTCACCAGGCGGAAATAGTTTCCCATCACGTCATCCGGCAGGCTCATAACCTTGCCATACATGTCGGCTGGCTCATCGGTAATCCCGATCGTATTCCCGGTGCTCTTCGACATGCGCAACTTACCATCTGTACCCACCAATATGGGAAGCGTAAGCGCGACTTGAGGTCTCATTCCGAACGATTCCTGCAATTTCCTTCCAGCCAGGAGATTGAAGAGTTGCTCTGTACCCCCCATTTGAACATCAGCTTCAAGAACCGTGGCGTCATAACCTTGAATCAGAGAATAAACGAGCTCATGCACCCAAATCGGGGTGCCCGCTTCATAACGCCTGGAGAAATTATCACGGGCTAAAAATTGTTGTACTGTAAAATTTGAAGCCATCTCAACAAATTGCTCCAAGCTGACCTGCGAGAGCCACTCATCATTAAACCGGATCGTCGTGCGATCTGAATCGAGAATCTTGAACGCTTGTGTCGTATACGTCTTTGCGTACTCGTTGATTTGCTCCCTCGTCAACCGTGGTCGAGCGCCGTCTTTGTCGGAAGGATCGCCTACCAACGCTGTAAATGAGCCGATGACAAAGGTTACATCGTGGCCTAGATCCTGGAATTGACGAAGCTTTCGCATGGTCACGGTATGGCCAAGATGAAGATCCGGCGAGGTTGGATCATACCCGCAGTAGACTCGCAGAGGCTTACCACTCTTTTCAGATTCGATCAGCCGTTGCCTCAACTCGGATCGCATGGCTTCTTTTATTTGGTCATCACCATACTCCGCTCCCTGCATCAGCAGGGCGAGCTGATCATCGACTGCCATTTTTCCAGCCATCCCACACCTCTTCAATACCTGGCACAATGCCAGGCGAGCTTTCACCTACCGTTTATTGGTCCCATCATTCACTTGCTTTGCTATCCGGAACCTGGCAATCTCACCATCCAATGCTATCGCTGGTTATCTTAACACAGCTTGCTCTCGTCGAGCGTTTCAAGAAGGTTTGCGGAACACATAGATATCCTGCTCTTCTTTATGCGCAGTCAACCCCGCCTTGTTGAAAATGGTTTGGGCGATCCGCACTCCTTCCGGGAAACCACTCCGGACCTCTCGTCCCGTCCCGGAGCGGAGCACAATCAGCGATTGAAATCGAAAAGCCGCAACCTCCCCGGAAACCATGAACCGCCACCCCCCACGAATCGCACCACACCATAGTTCTTCGATCTCGTTCCAATCGAGGAATACCCGCCGTATGGGGGATCGGAAGCCCACCCCTTGCTCTGACACGCTGATCACCGCATTGCGCTCCAACCAATAGCTCAGCGAGATAGCAAGAGCGACCAGCAATAGCAGTACGGTGGCAATATAGAAGATGACAGGCAGCGTGAAATTGAAATAGAGCATGTATAACCCAACCATCAGAGAGATCGTGAATAGCACCCACGCCATACGCAACCCGGAAGCATTCGGGGGAGAAGGTTGATAGTCTCCCAACTGGAGGGATTCTTCACTTTGAGGTGGAAAAGGCCATGCTTTCATCGACATTGTTTTACTGTAGCTCCCTTAAATCTATCTTTGTTCTTCGTCTAAAGCATCCGTGACTTGAGGCCAGGCGATCGCCCCCCGAATCCCACCAAGACCACGCCCGCCAGGGAGATCAACATCCCCAGCCAACCCGTCCCCGTCATCGGTTCCTGCAGAAGAAGGGGTGCCAGCAAGGCTGTTCCGATAGGCATCAAGTTGGACGTAATACTGATCTCAAAAGCCTGCATATGCTTCAGCGCATGATTCCAGAGGACAAAGGCGATGGCACTATTAATCAGCATCAGCCATGCCAGGATGGCCAGGACTGGCCAGCTCAATCGGGGGAATGGCCACGCGAATACCATCAAAATAAGGCTGCCTACCCCCATGGGGATTGCTGTAAGCGTATAGGGGTCAATCCGCTCACTACGTGTCATCCCACGCGCCAGGATGCCATGCAGGGAGATCGCCAGCACACCCACCAAACTCAGACCAACGGCGTATGCCTGATCAAACTCGATCCGCCATCCGAAGAAAACCAGCCCACCGATGACAGTGACAAACAATCCACCCCACTGCATCCAATCGGGCTTCTCCCCCAGGATCAGCAAACCCAACAAAATTGTCGCGATGGGGATTCCATTCAGTAGGAAGGAGGTCGTTGTGGACGGTAGAGTTTCTAAGCCAATATAGAGGATGGTATTCCCCAGGCTGAAGCCCAGGATTCCCATCAGAATGAGTTGCAGCCAATCCCGCCGACCTAACCGCCTGACAACCGGCCGTGAGTGCACCCACATCATGGGTAGCAACACAATGGCCGCGCCCCAAAAACGCAAAGCTGTTAGTTGAACTGGAGCCAATTCAGCATAGGCAATTTTAGATAGCGGCGGTGACGCTGACCATAACAGGACAACAAGTAGTGCTTGCAAGAAAGCGAGCAGCCGCTTACTCAACCCGGAAGATTTCCTTGAAGGCTTGTTTGATTTGCTTCAGCGCCTCATCATTTACCCAATAATGCAACACCAAGCGCACCCTTCCCTCAGCGCTTTTGCTGATCTTTATCTTGTATTCGGCTAACGTCGACACCAGGTCATCGCGTGTAAGAGCAGCTTCATCATCAAGGTAGAAGAAGACCATATTGCTGGCGGGCTGCTCCCAATCTAATCGAATGCCGGGAATCCCCGATAGGAAGCTGGCCAGGTCCTGTGCTCTTGCATGGTCATCCGCTAACCTCTCCACCATCTCCTCCAGCGCCACAATTCCTGCTGCTGCCAGGATACCCGCCTGACGCATCCCCCCGCCAAGTTGTTTGCGGATGCGAAGTGCCTCTTCAATGAAACCTTGATCTCCGATCAAAATCGATCCAACCGGCGCGCACAGCCCTTTTGAGAGGCAAAAAGTAAGCGTGTCAACCTGGCGTGTGAGCTCTGCCACCGAGAGCCCCAGGGCTACCGCAGCGTTGAAGATCCGAGCCCCATCCATATGCAGGCTGAGCCCGTTCTGATGGGCTAATTCGGCAACGGCATCAATGTAGTCGCGTCCAAGGACGGAGCCACCACAGCGGTTATGGGTGTTCTCCAGGCATATCAAACGTGATCTTGGAAAGTGGGGATCATCAGGTCTGATCGCCGCCTGAAGTTGCTCCAAGGCAATCTTCCCATCTCGCTGGTTGGGAAGGATGAAGGTGTGAATACCACCGAGTGCCGAAGCCCCACCCGCTTCATAAAGATACGTGTGGGAACGATCACCGAGAATCGCTTCATCACCGCGACGGCAATGCACCAGAAGCGCAACCAAATTACCCATCGTACCGGAAGGTATAAAAAGAGCTGCTTCCCTCTCGAAACGATCTGCCGCCATCGCCTGCAATCGGTTTACAGTGGGATCCTCCCCATAAACATCATCGCCCACTTCTGCCTCGGACATAGCGCGCCACATTGAAGGTGTCGGTTTCGTGACTGTGTCGGATCTCAGATCAATCCATTCCATGGCAACCTCGTTATGATCCAGTGTGTGATTGGCTCGTTCTTAAACGAAGAAGGGCGTCCTCGAAATCCAGCGGCAGCGGTGCCTCGAATTCACTCGGTACCCGCTTTGAGGGGAGTGTCAAGCGTATTACCCCGGCATGGAGCATCTGGCGTGGAACAGGCAAGCTTACCTTGCGCCTTCCATAAACCTTGTCACCAAGCACGGGTGCATCAATAAATGCCAGATGAACGCGGATTTGATGGGTTCGACCAGTATGCGGATGGACTTTGAGTAAAGCGTGATCCTGGAATCGTTCCACCTCGTGATAGTGCGTTAGCGCCTCACGACTCCTGGCCGCTGGTAATGCCGCCATTCGTTGTCGATTCTTAGGATCTCTACCAATGCCCACTTCGATACGGCCGCTTGGCGTGGGGGGATGACCATCTGTAATCGCAAAGTAGGTTTTCTCCACAGCGCGATCCTTGAACTGCGCTTGCAACCATTGATGGGCCTTATCGTGCTTGGCGAATATGATGATCCCTGAGGTCTCTTTGTCGAGTCGATGGACCACACCGGGGCGTTTCTCATCGCCAATGCCCTTCAGATCAGGGGCATACCCTAAAATGGCGTGGACTAAAGTCCCCTCATGATGCCCAACAGAAGGGTGAACGACCATACCAGCGCTCTTATTGATCAACAGACAATCATCATCTTCATAAATGACGTCGAGGGGGATGGTTTCCGGGATAAGCTTTGATTCTGCTGGTGGTGGGATCAGGAGCATAATCTCCTCTCCACCTTCCAGGGCAAAACCGGCTTTCGTAATAACCACGCCATCCACACTTGCCATCCCTTGTCGGATGAGTTTCTGAACCCGCGAACGCGAGAGGTCGGGTAGATTGTCGGCTAAGATGCGATCAAGCCGGCCTCCGGGTTCTTCGGTTTCAAGGTGAATTTCCTGTTCGATCACTCCGCTGGTGCTTCCTCATCTGGCGTCACAACAGCCGTATCAGCCTGATCAACATTTTCAGCCCCAGCTCGCCTGGTCGCGCGCTCTTCGCGCCACATGCCAACCAGCAAGACTGCCACCCCGATGGAAATACTTGAATCCGCAACGTTGAACACCGGAAATCGTCCAACCGATATAAAGTCCGTCACTGCGCCGATTGTAAGACGGGAGATCAGGTTCCCAAGCGCTCCGCCCATTTGCAGGCCAAGAGCAATACGTAAGGCCAGCTCAGATCGGGGAATCTGGGGGTAATAATAGATGATCGCTAAGGTCACCAGGATCGCGATGATCGTGAAAACCAGGGATCCCTGTGGAAACATACCAAAAGCCGCACCTGTGTTATTCCAATGCACGAATCGAGCATAGGGGGCCAGCCAGGTAAATGGCGCCCATGACTCACCGAAGGCTAAATTTGATCTGACAAACCATTTCGACCATTGATCCAGCGCAACGACCGCACCGGAGATGCCGAATAACATCACGTAGACACGTATGAGCTTCAATACAACCTCCTAAACCCTG
>JBFFMI010000033.1:0-17105 GCA_041554155.1 Anaerolineales bacterium | reverse complement strand
CAATGATTGTTACAAAGGAGGTGTGAATGTCCCCACAGACCCTTCGACTCTTGATAGCAGGAGCTCTATTTGTTCATGCAGTAGGTCATTCGCTGGGATTCTGGATGCCATCTTCCTCATGGATCCTCCCGAATGTACCAGGGTCGACACTTAGAATTGTTAGCAGTATTTTTTGGATCCTTTCTACAGTGGGTTTTCTCGCATCCTTCTTGGGGTTCCTTGGTTTCATCATACCCATTACATGGTGGCGATCGCTTGCTATCGTGTTCGCTATCGTTTCTTTACTCGGGCTCTTTCTATTCTGGAATACCTGGCCCACGTTGAATCTGATTGGCGCTATCTCTATGAACATCGTTGTGCTCGTAACCCAACTTGTGCTCCATTGGCCGGCTGAAAATATGTTTGGAGGTTAATGGCACATTACTTTTCATGATCAACGTACTACTAGTGTGCTCTGTGCCCAGCTAACGATTCACTGGAACCGACCAGGGACCCGATCAAACTGGACGGACGGTGCGCACCGAAAATCGAGCCAGATCCGATCCCTGGCTTCTCCGCTCAAAGCCGGAAGATTGCCTACCACCGACAATGAGGATGTTATGAAAAGCCAAGCGTTTAGTACTACTCAATATGTCCTGGTTCTCTCCCCGCCTTTCCTCCTCTTGTCTACCTTCTTTTTGTTTCGCTACTTATCCGCCGCCATGCCTAAGGAAAAGGCCTACTTATTCGGCTTTATCTTCTATTGGTTTGTGTGGTGCTTCCTGCTACCTTTGCTTACAGTGGGTTTCGAAGGTTTAAGAGCGATGCTCTCTACTCCAAATCCACGGTTCGGCCAACCAGCTTGGCTCGGTATTATTCTGCTCATCGGCCCCCCTCTGCTTCTTTTAGTTACAAGCTTTCAGTCAAGCATCAGAGGAGCCACTATAGCATTCGTCATATACTCCGCCATGTATGCAGCCACTAATGGATTACTTGAAGAGATCCTCTGGCGCGGGACGTATGTAGTCGCCTTCGACGGCAATCTGATCTGGGGCTATCTGTACCCTTCGGTTTGGTTTGGACTGTGGCACCTCTCGCCTCAGGTTGTTCAGGCCGGAACCGTGACGCGCGAAACTCTCACTTTCGCGATCATGTCGATCGCCCTGGGACTTACCTGGGGATGGGTGGCACGAACTAGCGGGTCGGTCAGGTTCACTGCCCTGGCCCACATCCTCCTGAATTTCGCATCTCCTGTTGGCGGCTGGTTTATTGCGAATGGGTCATAGAAGTGAGCTGGCAGGCTAAGATCTCTCTGGCCTGTTAGTCCATCAGGCTGAACGAGAGCGGACCCGGGGGTGCACAGCGGAATAAATGCCCTGCGTCATCCCTGGCCGATCAACTCAAGCCTGTTTGCCAGAAGAACCAGAGCGTACTAAAGCAATGTTTGTTACGAAAATTCTATAAATACCCTTTTACCAGGAGTTTGAAATATGACCGGACCGAAGAAAAATCACTTATGGACATACATCATTCCTGCCATCGCGATCAGTGCAATTTGCTACCTCACCTCGATGATCAACGCTCAGGAAAATGGCTATCTCATTCCCAGCGCGGACAACTTATTTACGCTGCTCGAATCGGGCTTGCAGAACAGCGAACACGCGCTAATCGCAGTGCTCTTTGCGGCGGCCAACTGGGCCCCATTTGTGGCCGCAGTGGTAGCCACCAGGCTGAAATCTGGCGCGGAAGGCGTGACGAGCCTATTTGGCCGGGTGCGGAAGTGGCATGTGGAGCGCCGCTGGTACGGGGCGCTGCTCATCATCACCGGCGCCATCGCACTCATTCCGCCGCTTTTTGCCTTGGTATTGGGCCTGGGCAGCCTGTCGGACCTGGTAACGGTTGTTCCTTGGTATTTCTACCTTGGGTTGTTCATCTTCCAGCTGCTCACCAGCGGGCTGGGAGAAGAAGTCGGCTGGCGCGGCTACCGGCGCTCCTTCCATGGGTGATTGTATATATCCTCGAAAAACGGTTCGGGAAAGAGAGTTTCCTTCCTTCGAGTTTCACTAACACGGAGGTAAAAGGAGCATAATATTCCTCTGGCTCAGAAGACTTTTTCAGCAAGACTCTATAGCGTTGAGGGCAGTTGTTCAGACGGTTACATTTAACCTTGGGGCGTGAAGGAGGCTCCCAGCAGAAAGCAATCTCTTTGTAACAAAAGCAGGCTAACCCAGGCTGCACTTGAAACGGGCTTTGCACGCGTGTACAGGGCGCGTTTATTCGCAATGCAACGCAAAAGCAGAGGCGCGTCAGGCTCGAACAAACCCCGGTAAGTGCGCTTAGCGTGATCCGGAGTAGTCCAGATCTGACGAGGAGGAGACCATGAGCAAGGAAGTAGAAACGTCTGGCAGTGCAGAGGAGCAATCAGCCATGTTGGAGCGAGCGAAGGACCTCCTGCTTGAATCCGGCAATTGTGCTCAAACTTCTTTCAGCATCCTCAACGATGAATTCGATCTTGGTGGCGAGTTGATACTCAAAGCCCTTACCCCGTTCCCGGGTATCGCCTTGAGAGGTGAAACATGTGGTGCTGTAATCGGGTCACTGATGGCCTTGGGATTGGTTTATGGACGGGACGACCTGACGGATTTCAAAGGCTATATCGGATCACTCCCGTCTGCACGTCGGTTCTGCAGGCAATTTGAAGAGGAGAACGGAAGCACAGCTTGCGCGGCAATCTTGCAGGAGAAACTTGGTAAAAATTTCGATCTAGCAGATCAAGTACAGGCCCTTGCGTATGCAAGTGAGGGGGGTCCTGAGGCTTGTTCTGAGGTCGTAGCAAGTGCCATCACAATTGCATCAAAGGGTTTGGAAAAGAGAACCAAACGCGCTGATTAATCTGCTGCGGGCAACTTCACCCTGGAAGAGACCAAGAAAGCGCGGTGGTAGGGGATTGTAGGCCCAGACACTGGCAGCTCCTTCCCGCCAGCAAGCGCTGCTTTCCCTTCCAGAGAACGATTACGATAACCGCCTGGATGATCGTGAACACGATACATACACAGGTGAAGCCAGAATGAAAACGTCTTGCATGGTGGGTTGAAAATAAGGAGCATCGGATACTCGATCAAAATCTCCAGCGGTTGGATCAGCGCCAAGGCAAAGAAAAGTATGGAGCCTACAGGTTGTTGACCCAGGCGATCCAAGCTACGGCTTTAACCCGGCGCCGGATGCTTTTTGGGTTAGCAGGCGGGTCTATTAAACGCCAGAGAAGGATGAAAACGCCAACCCGCACGCACAACAAGATACCAGGGCAGGTCCAAAGGTTGCCGCACTCCAGATTGCAGACAACTGGTTAGTCAGAGATAACCGGTGCCAGGATCATCCCACCGACTGTTTCAATGGCTTCTTTTGTGGCTTCAATCGTAGTACGTCCGGCGGCGTTGACAACGACCATCACTGCATAGTTGAGCTGCGGGAACAGCCAGGCTTCGGCATAATATAAACCGTTCGACCCTGCATGCTGATAAGCAACGCCACCGGCCCAATCTCCTTCAACCAAAGCCCATCCCAGGGAATAATCGCCGCCATAGTTGGTTAGCAGCATTGTATATGCCTGCGAGCTCAATAAGGCCGGCTCACCGCGGGCGCCACGTAGCTGATCCGTGATAAATTTTGCCCAATCCTGGATCGTGCAGTGAACTGTTCCCGCCGGTCCTACCCAGAGAGGATTCCTGGCTGCAGCAGGGCCATTGCAGCAAACCGCTGGTGGACCGCTTTGATTATGGCCCCAGGGCTGGTCGACCATGCCGGTTGTGCCCAATCCACCAAATCCTGCGGAAGTCATGCCTAGCGGGGAGAAGAGGTATTGTTCAATGGCGCTTTCCCAATCCATACCCGTTGCTCTTTCGATCATCGCGCCCGCGATGACGTAGCCAACGTTCGAATAATGGGTTAGCGTGCCAGGGGTGTTGGTGGGCTTTTGGGACAGTGCTATCCTGGTGACCGCCACCCGCTGCTCTTGGATGGAGGTGGACTGATCTGGCAGATCGTGACCGATACTGTGTGGCAGCCCGGCCCGGTGAGATAAAAGCTGCAACAGTGTGACAGGTTTGAAACCTGGATCGAACGAGGCAGCTATGTCTGGAAACATGTCGGCTACGGTCGAATCCCAGCTTAGTTTTCCCTGGTCGACGATGATAGAGGCCAGTGCGGATGTCATGATTTTGGTATCGGATCCGAGCGGCCAGGAATCATCAAGCGTGACGGGTGTAGGATCTCCCCACTTACGCACACCTACTGCGGCTACCTGCTGCAGACCCTGGTCGGTCACCAGAGCGAACGCCATGGCTGGCACGCCATATTTTTGGCTGATTCCGGTGATGATCTCCTCCAATTCAGCCTGACTGATGACCGGCGCATCCTCTTTGGTGAGTATCGGGGTGGCGGGTTGAGATCTCAAGTCGCTTGAGCAGCCCACAAGTAGCGAGAGCAGTATCGCAGACCAAACCCATTTGCCGAATGATTTTCGAGTTGACATGGGCAACTCCTTTTAAAAAATGGTTAGAAGGAAGCCTTTACGTACTCAAACAGTCACTTCTGAACCGCACGGAACGATCCCGATATGAAGGAGGCTTTCCATTGCAATGTTTTCAGGGGGGGGTTCGTTGTGCGAGCCTGGCAGGGTGCTGGGATTCGTTTCACTACTATCTCCAGCACCCCACCAAGTTTGTTTATCTAACGCTTTTCAACTAAATCGCCATCATATATTTAATTTCCTGTCGATCACCAATGTTCCTGACCAGAAGATCAGCACATTGGCGGCCAGGAGCAAAACCGGTATCAGCGGATTGGTGGTATAAGTCGCTGGACTTGTCCCTAACTGGACCAGCGGCGGCAGAGCCGAGGCAAGCAGATAACTCAGCCCGGTGAATGCCCCAAACCCCAGGGCAAGAGCTACAGTCAGCCAACCTGCGCTCAAGTCTAACAGGCTCTTCGCTGCGGCGATCAGCAGATAAGCAAGTAAAGGCACAACTGCGAGCATCAGGAGCCCAGTTACGCCCTGCAGAAGGCCGATGTAGAGCCAATCTGAGGCGGCCAACCAGGGTGTCCAACCGCCAATTTCACCGCTGGTGACGCTGGAAATCAGGTCCCGGTAAAATTGCCAGCGGAACGGGAGATCCAGAGCGACCAGGAAGAGCCAGTCCAGCATGAACAAACTCAGCCGTGAGCCGATCACCTGCTTGCCATTCACCGGCAGAGAGAAGAGCAGGTAGGCCTGGGGGCTGTAAAAATCCCGGACAAAAATCAGGATCTCCGCCACGACCAGGACTGCTACCGCCATTCCCAGCAGGATAAAAGTCATCGGATAGATTGTCATTCCGAAGAGTCCATAGCTCCAATTAACCCAATCCAGGATGTTATCCATCCGCGGAGTAGGTTCGGAGACAGCGCTGATCGCGGCATACAGCAGGTAGAGCAGCACGATCCCGGCATAAACCTTCAGGCGTTCTCTTAATCCAGAAAGTATCAGTTTGAGTGTCATGAGAATATCTCCTTATAGATCCCTTCAATGGATCTACCTTTTTCTGCCCGCAGATCCTCTGTACTGCCGGAGAGGATGATCTCGCCAGCCTTCAGAAAGGCAACCTCATCCAGCAGTTTCTCCACATCGGTAATCAGATGGGTAGAAAGGATCAAAGAACCTTCGGGATTGAAATTATCCAAAACTGTCTCGATCGCCACCATCCGGGCGACAGGATCGATCCCCTCCAGCAGCTCGTCCAGCAGATACAGGCGAGCCTTTCTTGCCAGTACCAGCGAGAGCTGCAGCTTCTCATGGGATCCTTTCGAAAGGGCAGTCACCTTGCGCCCCTGATCAATCCCCAAGCGTTCCAGCAGCGCAAACGCCAGGTCAGGGTCAAAATCCTGATAGAAGGATTGGAAATAGTTAATGATCCCCTGAATGCTCAACCAGTTTGGCAGGTGATTGATATCCGGTAGATACGACACCAGGGCTCTGGTTTGCGCTCCGGGGGCCATCCCGCACACCAGCACTTCACCGCTGGATGGCTGCAGCAAGCCAGCCACGATCTTGATCAGGGTTGTCTTCCCGCTGCCATTGGGACCTAAGATCCCCATGATCCTGCCCGGTTCAAGTTCCAGATTAACATTCTTCAAGGCGGGGAAACTTGCGTAAGATTTATTCAGATTGTTCAGCTTTAATATCGGTTCCATAGGATCCTCACTCCGACAAATGCTTTTCAATGATCTTAAGGAGTTCATCGTGTGAATAGCCGAACTCCTCCATTTCTCTTACAAACGTCGCAACCCTGTCGCGAACCATTTCCTGGCGAAGTTGCAAAACGACCTCCGGTTCATCGACGATGAAGGTGCCCTGCCCCCTTTTTGTATAAACCAGCATTTCACGCTCCATTTCTATGTAGGCCCTCTGCACGGTGTTTGGATTTACTTCCAACTGTTTCGACATATCACGCACCGAGGGAACCCTGTCGCCGGGCAGTAATTCTTTTGAAATCATCTGTTTCTTGATCAAATCCATGATCTGCATGTATATCGGCAGATTTCCGTCAAATACTTCGTCCATAAGCCATTTCCTCGTGTATTAGTGCCTTAGTGTATTAGACATATAATACACTGGTCAGGCAAGCTTGTCAAGTGCCAATTTCGAATCCTGTTTCCAACAACCCAATGCCATTTAAGCGCCCACCTACTGCCCGAAGCTGATTAAAAAATTTGTAATACAAAGCGGATTTGGGATTGCCAGAAACCATCCCGGTGCGTAAACTCCATTGTGCAACCTATGTCACCAAGGGTGGCAGGATGAGATGGTGGTACTTTAAAGCAAGCTGCGGGCATACGCGTACTCGGAGGGATTTCCTGCATGGAAGACCCTCGGAACCGGTCAACATCGCATTAACAGATAGTGGAAAAGTTTCTACCTGCCAGGCGATTCCGGCATGCTTTCAGAATTTTCGGTAGTAAGTACGCGGGAGGAATGCTGTGGGTCGTTGGCAAGGTTGTTTGCATCCCATGTGCAAACCGCCTTACGATCTTGCATTTATAAAACCCGTCACCAATAGTTCATCGACTCCCCCATAGACCAGTGCTTCTGAGGGCGGAATCGGATGTTTTGCGATTGTGACAGGTATATGGATGGTTGCGTATTATGGCAGCAATTCAATTGCCGCTACGTTTGTTTTTTATTCGTGTGTAATCTAATTGATTTATATCTGAACACTGGACGAATGATCCTAATTGGTTGGATCAATTTTGAATACAAATACGTACGAGCCCCGGTTTATCTAGTGGAAAGAAAACTCACGGCGATTAAGGAATCGCTGGAGCGCCACGAGATTCAGCCTGATTTCCCAGGCTTGATGTATTATCGAAGTTGAGCAAAGGCCGCTTATTTCCAATCGGGAGGCGGGAGTTGTTGGAAGAGAGTCGACACATGCAATCAAGAACTGAACGCGAAAAGATGCTTGCAGGAGAAATCTACAACTGCCGTGATGCCGATCTTGAGACTGAGCGCCTGAATGTCAAGCGCATGCTTCGTCGATACAATCTCACAGAAGCTGAAAACGAACGACAGCGTATCCTCGTCAGATTGCTTGGGCACATTGGGCACAATTCCATCATAGAGTCACCATTCCACTGCGTGTATGGGCAGAACATACATATCAGCCATCACGTTTATCTAAACATCCAGTGCACTATTCTGGACTGCGCCGAGGTTCATATTGGCGGAAACGTCATGATGGGCCCTGCTGTACAGATCTACACTGCCGCCCATCTCCTTCAGGCGGAAGGACGCAATCAGGGTTTGGAGGTTGCAAAGCCGATCGTGATCGAAGACAACGTGTGGATCGGCGGGGGAGCTATTCTCTTACCCGGCGTGACGATAGGTCGGAATGCTGTCATAGGTGCCGGGGCCGTGGTCCCGAAGGATGTTGCAGCAGATACAGTTGTCGCAGGAAACCCGGCGAGGGTGGTTCGCGAGATCGATCAGAACCATCGGGAGTGATGGTTTATTTCACGAAGCGGGTGGTCACGCTTGCGAGATTGCACCTTATGTCTACCGCCCAAGGTCTCGCTGCCCCGCAAAGAATGGTGGATTCTTCAAGCAAACCAGGCGGTGCGGCGAAAAGTCCAGCCATGTCTTATCTATGGCGGCTTGCCACTACGCGTACCGTCCGGCGTCCCGTAATTGCCTTGGGATGAATGATGCCTCGCGAAGCTTGAAACTGTGAGGCTACCCCAGGGCCCATAGCAGAGCTTTACATTTTGGTTCTGACGAGGAGAGTGATGGCATGATAGAGACCGACAGAAGGCAAACCCTCAACTTGCTGTTGAGATGGTCAGCTGCGATCGTTCTGATCCTGATTGCGTTTTGGTTCCTGCATGAAGTTGCACATGGGTTTGGTTTTCGGCTCGATGGCATTCATGTAAGCACGGGATTCAACATTGTGGGCGAATCCGGAAAGAAGCCAGGTGATGTTGATTTCAAGACTGAGCTTCCGTTCGCAGGTATTTCAACTGGATTGCTGTTAGGTCCGTTCACCACATGGATTTTAGCAATCTCGTTTACTGCAATACTCTTACACCGATCGCTGCCCAATGCAACGACATTGGCCATAGGTGCTGCGGCGGTAACCAATGCTCTTATGCGCCTGATACCTATGCTGATCTTCATTGTTGCGGTCCTCGCCGGCAATTTTAGCGGGGTGCTTCAGGATGAACATGAGATGTCCCTGGGCGCAATTGAGAGCATTACCCTACCCATTTCAAACGCTGAGCTTTCACAATTATTGGAGACCCAACCGGAGACATTCTTGGGCGATCCCGGATTCCATTTCTGGCCAGCAGTGTCGCTATCTATCTCCCTGGTTTGCATCGCGCTTGCTTATCGTCATCTCTTCCGCTTGTTCGGGGCACGCCTGCCATCAAGGGTTTCTAAGTTCGTGTTTGGGCTAGCACCATTTTTCCTATTCTTTATTCCAGTTTTTGGGGTTGTAACCCTGCTTGACAATATCATTCGCATCAATTGGTAGCTGGCAATATTGGCTCCAAGATGTCATTTGTATCAGGGGAGCAGGCCAACCATTCGCTGGAGCGAGCCGCGCGCACGGTGCAAAAAAAATGAACCTGGTATTTCATTACCGGGCTTTTTCATTATAAGATCGGAGCAGAGCCGCTCTCTACTACGCGTACGGTCCGGGGTCCCATAGATGCCTCGGGATGAACGTTGCTTCGCGAAGCTCAAAGCTGCATGGATGCCCGTTTGATCAGCTATATTCAACTGAGACCGCTGTATGAATCTGCAAAAAATGAAACCAATTCAAATGGTGTTCCTTCTTCTGGCTAGCAGTTGCGGCGCTAGCGGAACTGGCCTCTCTGGATCGGAAACCTCCGCGCCGCTGCCACAAACCCCCGCCACATCAGAATCCCCTTCTCTGCCCTCCTTTGAGAAGAGCCCGCAGATCTTTAGCTCTATTCCCACCTGGAGAATTGGCTTGGCTGACCTGGATGCCGATGGCGATCTCGACGCAATTTTCGCCAATGCCCAGTCCGAGCATTCCGAGGTCTGGTTAAATGACGGGCATGGATTGTTCACGGAAACGGGGCAGGAGTTGGGGAGTTTCAGGCATGGTGTCGACGTTAATGATGTCGACGGGGATGGTGATTTGGACGTGGTCCTTACAACCCATCGCGATGATCAAACCACCCGAGTCTATTTGAATGATGCCAATGCTGTATTTGCAGAGCTTGACGGGGCATTTGAAACGAATATTGGTTTCAGTGTGGAACTGCTCGACCTTGATGGTGATGGGGATCTGGATGCAGTCGGTGATGGCGAGAGCGCAACCCATATTTACTTAAATAACGGCGCTGGGTATTTCACGCCCAGTGAGGCCGCCCTTCCGTTAACCGCCATCTGGGGAGATCTGGACTTCGATGGTGACGTCGACGCTTTCATCAAAGAAGATGGGGTTGGATACTCGGTTCAGATGAACGACGGTCAGGGACGCTTCAGCCAGCAATGGAGTCTTGAAGACAATACCGCGCTGCGCATGGGTGACATGACGACTGGGGATGTTGATCGTGATGGCGATTTGGACGTTATTGTCACCAATGGTCATTTTCAGACCACGAGTTATCCAGCTCGGGTATTTCTCAACGACGGGACCGGGCAGTTTACAAAGAGCGGGCAACAGTTGAGCGCTGTCACGAATGCCGGGCTTACTCTTGATGATCTGGATGAGGACGGTGATCTCGATCTGGTGATGACTAACTATATGCAACCTTGCCAGATCTGGATAAATAACGGGAGCGGTCGATTTGAAGACAGTGGAATCCGACTAGGCGAGAATGAATTGTACCGGCACGTACATGCAGGCGATCTGGATGGGGATGGGGATCTAGATATCTTTCTGGCCACCTTTGGGATGGACCGCGGTCCGAATGAGATCTGGTTCAATGGTTTATATTGAAATCCACAGGTTTGGGTCACAGTACACTTTCTGCCCCCCGAGAATGATCGTAGGATTTTCCAGAGGCAATCGCTGGTCCTGACCCACATGTGCCGTGCAGGCGCTCTTGAGCCTGCAACATGGTGCTTCCGAAACATAGTCAAGCTTTCGAGGTGTGGCTCCAGCTAGAATCTTCCCTTTTGGAAAGCGTTGAATCAACGAGAAGGGAAACTCGCAGGGAGATAGCAGAGAGGGGCGCCCCGAGTTGATACGGGAGCTTATTAGAATTCAATCTTTTCAACAATATGTCATCCTACAATCGGGATGGATCGAATCCAGACACTTGGAGTATTTGTTTTCCTACAAAGGCATGTCGATCATCCCGCGGCGCTAGACGGACCAGTCTTGTGAGAGTAGATCGATGAGAGATTATGCAAGGTACAAATTGTTCTGGTGCGCAAGTCTTCCCCTACTGTCTAGTTGCGGGCCACTGGATTCGATACCTTATAGTCCGGAACAAACGCCTGAGACCTGGCTCAGTATCCAGCCATTCGTGAATGTCCGGATTGGGCCAAGAGAGCTAATCCTGATCCAACCCAGCTCGACAGTATTGGTTTACATACTGGGCATCTTGGCGATAACTGCGGGTCTATACTTTCTTCGTATCCAGACCAATCATCGCTCCCGCATGTGGTGGGGGATTGCCCTAGCGTTGTGGGGGGCAGGAGCGCTGCTCGCAGGAACCAGCTACCAGGCGTTCAGCTATGAAATTAAGTGCGCAGGAAAGGAGTTTTGTTCCTGGAGCAGTTGGTGGGAAGTGTTCTACCTTATGTTCTCAGTGGCGAGCGTGGATGCCATGGTGCTAGCCGAGGCGTATGCCTGTGTTACAGGAAAGCTACGAAAAGTGATGAAGATGTATGCGGTTGGTCATGCCCTGCTCTATGCCATCGTCGTGATCTTTGGGGCGCTTATCCCAGTCAAATTTCTGATTTCCTTCGAATTACTGCTCCTGGTCGCCACACCCAATGTGCTCATGCTTTTCGGGCTGAACGGTTGGCGGTACATCAAGCTCAGAGAGGGCATGGATCTCGCATTGCTAAAAACGTGGCTGTGGTTAGGCTTCACGATTGGCGTTTATTGGCTTTACCTATCTCTAGATATCACTGAGGCGTTGTGGGTGCAAGGTATCTGGTTCTCTGAGAATGACGTATTGCACATCGGGTTGATCATCTGGTTTATCTACATCGCATTGTTCGTGGCAAATCAAGTGAAAGATATGCCAGCTTCACCTCTGATCCAGTTGTCTGATATTGAGAGTTGAATTTGACTATTTTGGTTTATCCCTACGAATGCTTATGCAGCCCACCCGTCGATGACGCGGGATTCTCAAGCGGGAGCCGCCGCCTATCTCGCAGGCCGTTAAGAGCATAAGGGTGAACGGGCGCAGACCATGGGTATACGTCAACATAACACTCGAGGATCGTTCCTATGCTGCTCTCCGCAAAGCACCCGAGACACCGCCCCGTAAAGAGACATAGGATAGTCAGCTTCAGACACTTAGCGTGCTGCTTATAGCCAGCCGGTAATAAGAATCAGTAGAGAATAATATGCTTGGCCAACATAAGCGAGTATTCGATCTGGCTCTCTACCAGAATGAGTGGATTGATTTATTTAATCAGGAATCCGATCGCATCATGACCGCAATCGGAGACAAAGTCATCCAAATTGAGCATATAGGAAGCACCTCGATTCCAGGGATGGCCGCAAAGCCTGTGATGGACATTATGGTTGCGGTAGAAAGACTGGCTCTTTCGTCAGACCTCATTCTCCCACTTGATGCGATTGGTTATGGCTACCACCCGGTCGATACAGTTCCAGGCCGCATGTTTTTCACAAGAGAACCCCTTCCTGATATCAGAACGCATCATCTCAATCTAACGCGAAAGAGTTCAGAATTCTGGGAAGATCAGCTCTTATTTCGTGATTACCTAAGGGAGCATGAGCAAGAAGCAGTAGAGTATATCCAACTGAAGAAGGATTTCGCCGAGTATTACGCTCGAACAGGTCATCTCGATCGGGAGTGGAAAACTGAATTTGTCAGCAGGATATTACGGTCGGCAAAGCACGAGAAGGAAAGTGCCCTGTCAGCACACTGACGTCTACCTGGAGCGGACCGCGTGTGCGGCGTAAAGAACGGGTGATGGAAGTCTGCAGGGCCGCTCAGCTCGAAACTATTAGGCAGAAATTTGAATAATATCTCCACGCGAGCGGATACAAGGAGGAATTTATGGGGCAGCTAGGACTGAAGCAAATATCGGTAATCCTATTTCTGGCCTTATTGGGGTGGGCTGCTTGTGGAGCGATCATGTTTATTGGGATGGCAGTGATGGACCTTCAGACAACGTTGATCCTTCATGCGATTGGAGCACCGATAATCTTTTCGCTCATATCTCTTTTCTACTTCTCGAAGTTGAATTACACATCCCCTATACGAACAGCGACCGCGTTTTTCTTCATCGTCATCATAATGGATTTCTTCATCGTAGCATTACTCATCAATCGTAGTTTCGAGATGTTCCTGAGCCCTCTCGGCACCTGGATTCCTTTCGCCTTCATATTCCTATCAACATATTTGACGGGGCTATGGATCAAGAGGCAGGGCAGAGAACCCGGTGCAGTACTAACTTAAGTGCCAGGCCAATCAAGCAATTGCTAAATCTCCCCGATTCTGCCCAACGTCTCGCTGGCTCGTAGGTACATCTGGGAGAACGAGAGCGGATCCTGCGTGTGACGCGATATGCGATTAAGCCACGTGTTTCGTTACCCGGCTCTTTCATTGTAATATCGAAGCGTGGCCGCTCCCAATTAAGAGCGTTGGATTTCACAGCTCGAAACTCTCAGGCGGCCATCAACTTGAGGTGTGGTACCTTGATGAAGGGAGCATCATATGCGTGCGCGTAGAGTGTTGATCATACTAGGTGCTGTGACTCTATTGATTGGATCACGCTTGCCATGGATGTCCGTACCAGTTCTCTTTGGTGTTGAGGGATCAATGGTTGAAGCGATTGAGATAGGATGGGAAGACAACGGGATTGTCACCGGCGGCATAGGATTGATACTCCTCCTTGGAGGACTTATTCTAGGAGAAAAACGTGTTGTGATGTACTCCTCCATGGGTGCAGGTCTCGCAGCATTGGCGATCCTGGTGGTTGCTGGATGTGTCTGGAGGGTGATTGAGATCAACCCTGCCAAAGGGTTTTATTCAGCGACAGATGTTGGCCTCTATGTAACGTTGCTCGGCGGATTGATGGTCCTTACGGGCGCATTTCTTAGGTCCCCAAAATCCCTGATTGCATAACGACGTGGCTTGCGAGTGGGTTTCTTGCGCCCGGGCGTTTCGCTAGCTTGCAAGTGCATCAGGCTGAACAATTGCAGACCAGGGCTGCGGCATAAATCGAAGACTGGCTCGTTCCCTGACCGGTCCCTGCACCGATCGTGCAGGACTTCGCAGCTCAAAGCTACGAGCTGGATCGTAAGCCGGAGGATCCATAGACATTTGAGTGATACATTTCCGGGAGGTCGGTGAAGGAAAGCGGAGAAGGAGGATATTTCCAATGATTGTAGATTGCCATTATCACCTCGAGGAACAATTGGAGACAGTCGAAGAACTGCTCAAGCAGATGGCGTTGCATAAGGTTCAGCGTGTAGCACTCATCTCAAAGATGAATGAGCCATTTCATCTCAAACCAATCCCCAAAAAGGCAAGTGAACTTTTACCCCCATTGCTGCTGGGTAACATGCGGTTCTTGGGTCTAATTCTCTATAACTCTACCGTTACTTCCGATGGTCAACTTTCTACGCTGGGAACCAAGTATGCGCTATATCACAAACCGGATAACACCTACATTCATCAGATTATCCAGGAGTACCCCGATAAATTTTATGGCTGGATATTTATCAACCCGAAGACCATGGATCCAATGACCGAAGTAGAACGATGGGCAGGAAAGCAAGGCTGGGTGGGGGTGAAAACGCACCCATTCTGGCATGGTTATCCGGTCTCCATGCTTGATGACGTTGCCGCGTACTGCCAGGAGATGAATCTGCCCCTGCTCATGCATCTGGGAGGGGACCGTGAGAGTGGTGATTATCGCCATCTCCCAGAACACTATCCAGGATTAAGAATCGTATATGCCCATGCAGCCGTTCCATATTTCAGAGAGGTTTGGGAATATGCTAAGGAAAAAGAAAATGTCTATGTTGACCTTTCAAGCCTTGTCTACACAAACCAAAGAGTTCTCTCAAGCGTGATTGAAACCCTGGGTGTCGAGAAGTGCCTGTATGGAACAGACGGACCATATGCGGGTGCAACGCAAAAACGAATGTTAGATCGTGTCCTTCAACTCTCTCTTTCAGGATCCGAGCAAGAACAAATTCTGGGAAAGAATTTTCTTGAACTGATTGAAGCGTAGAAGTAGATTGATAAACGAGATGACATTGATGATTCGATCCGCCTGTGCATTCCATAAAAATAATTGCGAGGAGATCTTCTGTGAATGATGACAACTTCTCTCAAAAAACAGCCTTCCTACGTGAGCTCGAAGAGAACCTATGGGAGGTATGGTCTACCTGGGGTTGTGGACCAGGGTGTTCTCTCCATGAAGAGCGAGACCTCATCTGGTTCGAGACGCCAATGCCGATCATTCCCTTCAATGGCGTTATTAAGTTCCAGATTCAATCCGAGGCAGATCAAGTGATCAGTGAGATTATGGAGCGTTTTCGAGATAGGAAGGCCCAATTCATGTGGGTGTACCATCCATCCTCTGAACCAGACGACTTGCAGGAACGCTTAGTGAAGTACGGATTGAAGGATGTTGAACCCATACCTGGCATGGCTCGTACGCTGGATGATCTGGAAGAAGTACCACGCATTCCAGACGGGATCGATATCCGCAAGGTTGAAAGTGACACGGATATGAGCGCCTTCTATCAATTTGCTGCATGGCGCTGGAATGTACCAGAGAAGCACCAGGCTGCCTACGAATCGATCGTCAAGTGTTTCCGGTTTGGCGAGCCAGACGCAAAAGCGCACATGTGGCAGGCATGGCAGGAAGGCACACCTGTCGCCAAGGCAGGGATGTATATCACAGCCAACTCGGCCGGTATCTACGCTGTCGCGACACGACCCGAAGCCCGGAGGCTCGGTTTGGCACGCGCGCTTACCCTGACGGCTCTGCACGAAGCCCGCTCTCTGGGATCTGAGGTGGCCGTCCTTCATTCAACCCCGATGGCAGAGGGGCTATACCGATCGATCGGGTTTGAGACTGTTGCAGATTTCAGGCTGTTTGCTTCCGAAGAGGTATATATATAGGTCTTCGTACTGCGAAACACCTCACGCAGTATTTCGAGATCTCGGTGTGGGATGATCTGATCTCCCCATGAAGGCCCCACCAGGTACCTGCTCTGCGGCTCTGTAAGACTTTCCAGATGAACGCTGCGACGCACCCTGGTCAAACAGGCGGGGCGCCACGCGAACGCTCGAGTATATATGAAGGCAGGTTGGATAACCCCATGATGCCGCCATTCGCTGATCCACTCCCGGGTTACAAGTGGCCTGTTGAGGTCACCCAACCAATCTTGGCACCAGCAGAGAAGGTTTGGAGAACGATTTCGCTGCCCGGCAATCTCGAACAGTGCCATCCCTTCTGTGCAAAAAATCCTGTCTCTGTGTGGCCCGGGGAAGATTCCAGGGATGAGATTCATTACCTCAGTGGGTGGATCTATGAGCGGAAGTTCACCAGATGGATTGATGGAATCGGTTATGACCTCGAGATCGGCAGATCCGGTGGCGGTAAATCCTTCGTATCCTGGCGTATCATACCTGCAGGCAACGACAGCTGCAGCCTGAAGATTGCGGTATTTCCTCACATACTGCAGAACCAACCAACTGCAGTGCGCTGGCTCCCATATATCCTATATATAGCGCCCTTGCTTCGAAGATATCTCTCTTCGGTGACACGAGGGTTTGCATGGTATGTGAGCCGTGGTGTACCTGTACCCCGGAACCGGTTCGGAAAACATCCATGGTTCTCCGCTTCATAGGATTACTCTTGCACCTGAGTGTACTTGCTTGAATACATCCCTCAACGTTGTTGCGCGGGCGCTGGGTGCCATGCAGGACCTCGTCCCCTGAGGAGAGACGGGATTGTTGTTCGTAGCTGTTTGCTGATGTAACCTATTCTTGCGTTTTGACAGGGGATATTGAATGCAATTTCCTGGCGAGAATCTCATTGCAAGCCCCATCCTCGATTTACGCTATGCGATAGACATCGAGGGTAATCCCACAGATATCTGGCCCTGGATCATCCAAATGGGCTACCACCGAGCGGGGTGGTACATCGACACATGGTGGGATAAAGTAATACAGGAGAATTTCTGGCCCAGAGTCGTTCCGAAGGAAGCTCGTGGATCGTTCAAGCCACCGGCATTCGATATCCTGCCAGAATTTCAATCCATAAGCATCGGGGATATTATTCCAGATGGCCCTCCCGATTCTGCCTATTATGAGATCGTCGACCTTCAACCCGAACAACTTCTGCTTCTCATTTCGACATCTCATTTTAAGTATGCCGCACCAAAATT